>DEAY01000412.1:6130-24818 GCA_002348345.1 Verrucomicrobia bacterium UBA2970 | reverse complement strand
CGATTTCAATGGTCAAGCCGGCGTCATCGGAATGAAGGCGACACTTGGCGAGAAAGGGGCGCTAAAGGGGAATTGGTATGCCAAGGATGGTGACGGCAACGAGCAATACAGCGGGGCTTGGAGTGCCGTTCGGGCTCTCGATCCGGTGGTCGTCGGCGTTTGGAATGTCGTCGCCGAAACCGATGAGGGTGACAACGAACATCGGCTGGTTCTCTCCAAGACGGCTGGAAAGTACTCCGGGAATGTGGAGTCCGACGGGGGCAGTCTGCCGGTGAATAGCGTCAAGGTGAAAAAGAACAAGCTGGATTTCGGGTTCGATTTTGGTGAGGGCAGCATCAAGGTTTCGGGGGTGCTTGTCGGTGCCAAGAAATTGTCGGGTCGATGGACGTATTACGATGCAAGCGAGATTGAAGTGGGTTCCGGTAAGTGGACCGCCAAGAAGTAAGTCTGCCGTCAGTTTTTGATCGTCAGGTCACCCTTGGGAATCAAGGGTGACCTTTTTTTGTCGAGATCTTAGTTCAGTCGAGATGAAAAAAGAGGCGAAACCGGACCGGTTCGTTGAGGCAACGGGGGCTCGATCAAGGTCAGGAAGGGGTTGAGTTTTTCGTGTTGTTTGATATGAAGGGGGCTTCCCGGAGAATCGTTATGAGCATGTTAGACCAATCTACCTTTAATTTAGGCCGTAGCCGTCGCCAGTTCTTGCGGACCACCCTTGGGGTTTCCGCAGCCGTGGTCGGATTTCCACAGATCGTTCCCTCGTCTGTTCTTGGATTGAACGGGGCGACCGCCCCGAGCAACCGGATTGCGATCGGAATGATCGGTACGGGGAATCAAGGCACCAACGATTTGAAAAGCTTTCTTCGGGATGAACGGGTTCAGATCGTTGCCGTTTGCGATGTGAACCAACGAGGTGCGGGCTATTGGAATGGGGGGATTGCGGGGCGCGAACCGGCGCGTGAGATCGTCGAGAAGTATTACGGTGAAAAAAGACCTTCCGGACAATATCGTGGCTGCGGTACCCACCGGGATTTCCGAGATGTCATCGACCGCAAAGACGTCGATGCCATCGAGGTGGCAACTCCGGATCATTGGCATGCCATTCCAACCATCCTGGCGGCCAAAGCCGGAAAAGATATTTATTGTCAGAAGCCGTTGGCGCTCACCGTTGCCGAGGGTCGCGCGATGAGCGATGCCGTGGCGCGGCACAATCGGGTCTTCCAGACCGGCAGCCAGCAGCGTTCCGATCGTCGCTTCCGCCATGGATGCGAGTTGGTGCGCAACGGCCGAATCGGGCGATTGATTGAAGTGGAATGCGGTCTTCCCGGAGGGCGGCCTGATCTCGGAAAAAATGGGCATCGAAAATTGCCGGAACCCGTTCCGGCCGGTTTTGATTTTGACTTGTGGTTGGGGCCTGCTCCAGAAGTCCCATACGCACCGGCGCGGGTGGGTGTCAATTTTCGCTGGATCTACGATCATTCCGGGGGGCAATTGACAGACTGGGGAGGCCATCATCCCGATATCGCCCAGTGGGGTATGGGGACATCCTACTCGGGGCCCGTCCGGATCAGGAACGCCAAGGGTGTTTGGGAAGAGGACGAGCTATGGAACACGGCAACTCAGTATTATTTTGAAGCGGAATATCGATCCGGGGTGTTGCTCAAGATCTCCGATAAATTCAAAATGGGCGTGACCTTCAAGGGGACCGACGGTTGGGTTTATGTGAATCGAGGACAGATCGACGCCCATCCAAAATCACTTCTTGATGAAACGTTCGGAGAGGGGGATGTGAGATTGCCGGTCAGCGACAATCACTTCCGCAACTTTATTGACTGCGTGATTTCCCGTGAAGAGCCGGTCGCGCCGGTCGAGCAGGCGCACCGATCCATTTCGATTTGTCATCTAGGGAATATCGCCATGTTGCTCGGTCGCGATCTTCAGTGGGATCCGGAGCGGGAGCAGGTGATTGGTGACCATTCGGCTCACTCAATGCTGAACCGCCCCTACCGGGCTCCATGGGTGTTGCCCAGCTAAACGGATGCCACGGTGGGTTGCTCCTGGGGGGCTTCGAGTGAGCCAGAATAAGGTTGTTTCCGGATCGCTTCTTGCGTGGATAGCGGCGCTTCGGAAAACTCGGTGGAGGAGCGGCTTGAGCGACGCATCCGATTTTGATCCGATTTTGATCTGATTTTGCTTCGCTCGCCGAGCGCCAGGGCACTCGGCGCGTCGTGGAGGGGGGCTTGGCGCATGGCTCCGTTGCTCGTTTTCTTGGAACCGGGTCAGCCGTCTGAGGAGGCCGATCTGGCTTTATCGCTGACGTTGTCAAGAGTCGATGCCGGATCGGATGAAAAATGTCCGTTTGTTTTGTTGGCCGCTTCCATTAAGGTGTGAGGCGATACCGACGTCCGAGCGAACCAAGCAGGTGTTGAACCCCGGTTCAGATCGAGGAAAGGTGTGATATGGGAAAGTTTCGAGTGGGGATCATAGGCTATGGGTGGGTAGCAGGAGCGCATATTGAGGCGATCAATGCACTGCCTGAGGCCGAGGTGAATGCGGTGGTCAGTGCCCGACCCCTGGATGGAGCCGAGTTGAGCGCCCGGCACGGCAGCGAGATCCGGGTGTATTCGCGGGTGAAGGAGATGTTGGCCAATCCAGAAATCGACGTGGTCTCCATTTGCAGTTACCCCAACGATCATGCGCGCCAGGCGGTGACGGCGGCTCGGGCCGGGAAACATTTGATCATCGAAAAACCCTTGGCCTTGAGTTGGAAGGATTGTCGGAAGGTCGAGGCGGCAGTGAAGGAAGCGGGCGTGAAGACCTGTATCTGCTTCGAATGTCGTTTCTCCAGCCAATTTCAAACGACCTCCGCCGTGATCCGGAAGGGGTTGCTCGGGGAGATCCATTATGGTGAGGTAGACTACTATCACGGGATTGGTCCCTGGTACGGTCAGTATCGTTGGAATACCAGAACCGATATGGGCGGAAGCAGTTTGTTGTCCGCGGGATGTCATGCGATGGACGCCCTTCTCTTATGTATGGGGGACGAGGTGGAAACCGTCTCCAGCTACGCGACGCAGTCCAAAGCCAAGGCGTTTCAACCCTATGAGTACCCGACCTCGAGCGTCACGTTATTGCGCTACGCCGATGGGCGAATTGGAAAAGTCGCTTCCGTGATTGATTGTCACCAACCCTATTACTTTCACACCCATCTCGTCGGAAGCAAGGGAAGTCTGCTCGACAATCGCTTACACTCGAATGAACTGGGCGGTCTCGATCAAACCCGATGGTCGGCGCTTTCGATGAAGATGCTCGATAGCGGTGATGTCAGCGATCACCCCTATCAGTCTCAGTTTGCCGCCTTTTTTGCTGCTTTGAAAAAAGGCAAGCAAATGGCCTTGACGGGATTGAGTGATGCGCTGGCCACGCATCGAGTCATCTTTGCCGCGGATCGATCCGCGACGGTGGGTCGACCAATCCCGGTGGCTTCGATGAAGTAGAGGGTCGAACGGTGGGGGCTCGAGCGATTTCTCGAAAAGCAAAGGCAGATCCTTCGGGGGACCATCGCCGGGTGGTGCTGGCGGTTGCCGCTCACCCTGACGACATTGAATTTGGGATGGCGGGAACGCTGTTGCGACTCGCCGAAGTGGGTTACCAGCTCCATTATTTGAATCTCTCAACCGGTTCCTGTGGGAGCATGACCGAGCGGGCCGAGGTGGTTCGCCGGGTTCGACGTCGAGAGGCGAGGGCGGCGGCCCGACTTCTTGGAGCGCAATGGCATGCTCCTCTGGTGGATGATCTGGAGATCTTTTACGAAGAAAAACTGTTGAGGCGCTTGGCGGCTCGGATTCGGGAGATTCGTCCTTCCGTTGTTCTGACTCATTCGCCACAAGACTACATGGAGGATCATACGAATACCTCCCGGCTAACCGTGACGGCGGTTTTTGCACGCGGCATGCCGAACTTCCGAACGCTGCCACGTCGTCAGGCCGTATCTGGACAAGTGACCCTTTACCATGCCATGCCCCATGGCCTTTGCGATTCTTTGGCCCAGCCAATCGAGCCCGAGCTTTTGGTGGATGTGACCAGCGTGTTTGGGACCAAAGTGTCGGCCCTGGAAGCCCACCGCAGCCAAAAGGAATGGCTTGATGAAACGCAGGGAATGGACTCTTATGTGGCGAGTATGAAGAGAATGTCCGAGGCCCTGGGCTCCATGTCGAAGGGGTTTCGTCATGCGGAAGGGTGGCGGCGTCACCTCCATTTCGGGTTTTGTGGGGGGGAGGATGATCCGATTGGGAATCATCTCGGGACGGCGGCTTGTCTCGCATCAGGGCCGACTCGTCAGGCGCGGTTTTATGTGTCCTAGTCGATCGGCTAATTGAGCGGGAGCTGCTCGGAACGGGAAACACCATGAAAGTGAAACCGGTTCTCTACCTCTCAGCGTCGCTGAATCTGATCTTGGCGATGGTCCTTGCCTTTGGAAACGGAACCCGAGAACGTGCGGAGTCGCCGGTTCCCAAATGGACTCCGCGAGAGGTGCCTCCAGGCACACCCCGTTCGAATATCAGTTCGGGTGGGATGGGAACCGGGGACGAGCAAGCGGAGGGTTTCCAGCCCCGTTTTCGATGGGGTCAGATCGAATCGGAAGATTATGCCAAGTACATCAAGAACCTTCGATCCGTTGGATGCCCTGAAACGACGATTCATGATATCGTGGAGGCGGATATCGGAAGCCTTTATGAGGACCGGTATCACTCGGTCTTGAGCGCGTCTCAGTCATTTGACGAGTGGCGGTTGGGCCCGAGAAGCTTGGAGAGAGAGCATTCATTACGGCAGCAGATTGCGGCGCTGGATGAGGAGCGGGTGGCGCTATTGCGTGGGCTTTTTGGTGAGGATTATCGGCCCTCAAAGAAACTAGCCACCCGTTCGGTGTCGGACCTTTTGGAACGTTCTCACTTGGGATTCTTGAGTCCGTCCTTGCAGGAATCCGTCATGGAGATCGAATCTGAATTCGAATCCTTGGATCGGCAGCTTCGATGGGACGCCGTGGACTGGACCGACCCCGACGCCCTCGAGTCGGCGCTGACCGAAAACAAGGCCCGCCGCCGGGAGGCACTGGCAGGCGTGTTGGGGGAAGAGGGCTTATTTGAACTTGAGCTTCGCGATTCCCCTGCGGCGTCGGCGCTGCGGAGGAAACTAAATGGGTTCGACGTTTCCGAAGAACAGTTTCGAGCCATGTTTGCGCAGCGCCAGAGGTATGAGACGGAGCAGGGTGAAACACCCGATCGCTCCAGTCCCGAGGCCATGGAGCGACGCCATGCGGCCCGGGATGATCTGGAGGCGGGGTATCAGGAGATCCTCGGGAAGGAGCGCTACGTCGATATGCAGCGTCAAGGCGATCCGGATTGGGCGGCACTGAAGGGGCTCGAAGAGAAGGTCGGTCTCAGCCGCGAGGTGATGAATACGGCCTACGAGCTGCGGCGGGAAGCGGGCCAGGAGTTGTTACGGAGCATGACCCAATCGGAGTTGGACGAAGACGAGCGCGAAGCGCTGGCCGTGGCGGCCCGGGCTCAGTATCGGCGTGAATTGGTCGAGTTGATCGGAGAGAAGAATTTTGAGGCGATTGGTGATTTGCGCCAACCCAATCCGTTTCGGGCTTCGGGGGTCCAGAGCGACGGATCAAGTTCGGTGTTCATCTGGGAGACGAGCGTCTCGGGGCAACCTTCTTTTGGAATCAACACCGAAGTGCTTCCCCGTCCCGCCCCGACTGAGTCTCAAGTCATCGGGACTCGCGAGATTGTGGGGGAAACGCCGGCAGCGAATTCCGTGAATCCGGAGGGGAGGGATCCGTGAACCTGCAGCCCCGCTGCTCGGCGTGGCCTGAAATCGTGCTTCTTCGGGGGTCAGGCGTTCGGCGGTCCTTCGACCAGAGTTTCCGCAATCTGAACGGCGTTCAGGGCGGCGCCCTTGAGGAGTTGATCCCCGGAAACCCAAAAACTGATTCCGTTGTCGAGGGCGCAGTCCTTGCGAAGACGGCCCACTCGGCATTCGTCCTTCCCCGAGACATCCAACGGAAGTGGGTAGACGTGGTTTGAAGGGTCATCGGTAAGCTCGATGCCGGGAGCGGCCTCGAGGACTTGGCGGGCACGATCGAGATCAATCGGGTGCTCGAATTCCGCGCTGACAGCGATGGAATGGGCTCTGTAGACTGGGACACGAACGCAGGTCGCACTTGCCTTGAAGGTGGGATGATGCAGGATTCGTTGCCCTTCGTTCTCCAACTTCATTTCCTCCTTGGTGTAGCCATTGTCGAGGAGCACATCGACCCGAGGGAGAACGTTGAAGGCAATTTGGTGGGGATAGACCGACGGGGTGACTGGTTGGTTGTTTTCCAACTGGCGAATCTGTTCTTTTAACTCGGCGAGACCCTGGGCTCCCGATCCTGAAACGGCTTGATAGCTTGAGGCGA
This sequence comes from Verrucomicrobia bacterium UBA2970, assembly GCA_002348345.1. Lineage (GTDB taxonomy): Bacteria > Verrucomicrobiota > Verrucomicrobiia > Limisphaerales > AAA164-E04 > UBA2970. The sequence goes on along the minus strand of DEAY01000412.1, from coordinate 18,355 downwards.
AAACACGAGTGACCTGGAATGCTTGGTGAAGCGGGGCGAGCGCCATCAGGGTGATTGCGGTGGTGCAGTTGGGATTCGCGATGATCCCTTGGTGGCGATGGACATCTTCCCCGTTGATCTCCGGCACGACCAAAGGAACGCTTGGGTCAAGCCTGAAGGCGCTTGAATTGTCGACGACGACGGCGCCCGCGCCTGCGGCGGCGGGAGCGAATGCTTTGCTGATCGCGCCTCCAGCGCTGAACAGCGCGAGATCGACTTCTGCGAAGGAGTCACTGGTAAGCTCGGTCACGGGATAGGACTGGTCCTTGAAACGGAGCGTTTTTCCGGCCGAACGAGCGGATGCTAGGAGCGTGAGGTTTCCGACGGGAAAGTCCCGTCGAGCGAGGGTTTCGAGGATCTCAATCCCCACCGCGCCCGTTGCTCCGACCACGGCGATATGTGGTGATGAATTCATCAAGGGGCGGGATCTTACTCGGGAATCTGAAGGTGTCAATTTCCGCCGTCAAAAGGGTGACTCTTCGGCGGGCGGAGGCGGCGAGGAAAGAAGCCCTTTCTTTCGGGGGTTCGGACGGGTAATTGATCCGGCGGTTTCCAGGGGCTGCATCATGAGTCACTCCCCCGGGAAGCGCTCTGATTGGGTGTTGGCAGATCACCCTTTGTTCTTTAGTATCCGTGAGCGATGGAGGTTTCGTCCGTCCAATCGATGTTGGTTGCCAGTCTGGTGTATTCGTCTCTACTGGTCGGACGGGAGGCCCAGGCCCAGGTCGTTGATTTTCAACGCGACGTTCGGAGGATTCTTTCGAGGCACTGTTATCAATGTCATGGACCCGACGAAGCGGCGCGAAAAGCTCAGCTTCGCCTGGATCTTCCGGAGGGAGCGATTATTGAACTGGGGGGAAAGGCAATCTCTCGAGAGGACGGCGCCGCGAGCCCACTTCTCGAGCGAATTCATTCCGAAGACCCCGACCACCGGATGCCGCCTCCCGAAGCCCACCGGCAGTTGACCGCTTCGGATCGAGAGCAACTGACCCAGTGGATTCGGCAGGGAGCCCCCTGGGAAAAGCATTGGGCCTATCAGGCGCCTATTCGTCCCGACTTGCCGGTGAGCCCGTTCCCTGGCGAGGTCAGTGGTGCCATCGATTTATTGATTCACCGAAAACTGGGTGAGGTCGGGCTTGTCCCGGCGCCCCCCGAGGATCCCGAGCGGCTGGTTCGCCGGCTTCATTTTGATCTGGTGGGACTACCGCCTTCCCCTGACTTGGTTGCGCAGTATGCCGCCAGTCCGAGGGGGTTGGCTTATCGGCGACTGGTGGACCGTCTGCTGGGTTCTCCTCATTTTGGGGAACGGATCGCCATGTATTGGTTCGACTTGGTTCGCTATGCCAACACGACGGGAATTCATGCGGATAATGTTTGGCATGTGACACCCTACCGCAACTGGGTGATTGATGCCTTGAATCAAAACCTACCTTTTGACCAATTCAGTCGTGAACAGATTGCGGGGGATCTCTTTTCCGATGCCGACCAGGGCAATCAAATTGCCTCGACCTACAATCGACTCAATCTCTCCACCCGAGAGGGGGGGTCCCAAGCCAAAGAATTCTTGGCGAAGTACATGGCGGATCGGGTGCGGAACGCGGGGAGTGTTTGGTTGGCATCGAGCCTAGGATGCGCCGAATGTCACGATCATAAGTTTGACCCGATCTCGACCAAGGAGTTTTACCAGTTCGGGGCTTTTTTTGCCGATATCGATCAAGTTGGAGTCTACGGCAGTGATTTTCCTCCCTATCTTAAGTTGCCAACGCCCAGGGAATCCGCGGCCTTGGCAAGGTTGAGGACGGCCATTGAGTCGCTGGAGCAGCGGATCGACGCGGACACGCCAGCCTTGGCGACTGCCCAAGAGGATTGGGAAGCTCAAACCATCGACCGCCTGGATCAAGAGCCGAGCTGGTCGGGGTGGCGAAGGTTGGGGCCGTTTTCCGCGGCGTCGCTTGAGGAAGCGCACGATACTGCGTTCGAGCCGGAATCCAATCTAGGGGGTGATGAGATCGTTTCTGTCGAAACTCTCAGCGGGCCAGTTCCCGATGGATTAAGGGATGATGAGATCTGGACATTCGAATCGAAGGTCGGGGCCCATTACTTCTATCGAACGGTTGAAACGGATCATGAACGGCCGCTCAGTTTATGGTTTGGAAGTCGTGATTCGTTGCGGGTTTGGTTTGATGGGAATGAGGTGAAGGAGCGCGGCGGTGAACGCGAGGTGGCGAGAGATCAGGACAAGGTGGAGATTCAACTTGAACCCGGCACTCACAAGCTTTTGGTGAAGGTCTCGGTGGCAGGTGAGGAAGGGGCTTTGTTTTTTCGCTCCCGATCGGCGTTAGTTCCAGACCCAATTCGTGAAAGTTTGGTCACCTCCGAAGCGGATCGGGGAAAAGAAGCGGCAGCGCGATTGAGATCCTTTTTTCGTGGGCAAACCCCGTTGCTCGCGAAAGAGCGTCATGAGCGAGATTCACTTAAAGAAGAGGCCAAGGCGCTTGACGAGGGCATTGAACGAACCCTCGCCACCGTTTCAGTGAAACCGATGGTGACTCGGGTGTTACCCCGTGGGAATTGGATGGATGAATCAGGGGAGGTTGTCGAGCCGGCGTTCCCTGCCGTCATCCGTGGGGCGGACGAAGGGGGAGAGGCGCGAAGAACCCGCATGGATTTGGCGAACTGGTTGATGGCACCGAACAATCCGCTGACGGCCAGGGTCTTCGTGAATCGACTGTGGATGCTCTTTTTCAACACGGGGCTTTCCCGGTCCGTGGACGATTTCGGGTATCAAGGGGAGGCACCGAGTCACCCGGCGTTGCTCGATTGGCTTGCCGTTGAGTTTCGTGAAAGCGGTTGGGACGTCAAACACATGATCCGTCTGATCGTCTTGTCAAGAACCTACCAACAGTCCGCTGCGGTTCGTCCGGAGCTTGAGGAGAAGGATCCGGGTAATCGATACTACGCGCGCCAGAATCGATTTCGGCTATCGGCGGAGATGATCCGAGATATGTATCTGAGTTCGAGTGGCCTCCTCAACCCCCGTGTTGGGGGCGAGCACGTCGCTCGGCCTTACCAGCCAACGGGTTATTATCGGCATCTGAATTTTCCCAAACGAACCTATCAGGCCGACGAGGGGGAGCAACAGTTTCGGCGAGGAGTCTACATGCACTGGCAGCGCCAGTTTCTCCATCCTGCGTTAAAGGCCTTTGACGCGCCGACGCGAGAGGAATGTGTGGCAAAACGTCCGCGATCCAATACACCCCTGGCCGCCCTTGTCATGATGAACGATCCTTCGCTGGTCGAGGCGGCTCGTTCGCTTGCACTGCAGGTGTTGGAGAGGGGTGAAGGGGGCCTGGATGCTCGTCTCAAATGGTGTTTTCGGCAGGTACTTTCCCGTCAGCCGAGCGAGCGGGAACTGGCGGTGCTGAGGACGCTTTGGAAGGAGCAGCGGGAGGACTTCGGTGCCGACGACGGGGCAGTCCGGAGCTTCCTGGGGGTGGGGATTACTCCGATCGATGATCGACTGGTTCACGCCGATCTCGCGAGTTGGACGGTGGTTGCCCGAACGGTATTGAATCTGCATGAATCGATTCTTCGCCCATAGCCTTATTTGGATGGAAGGGATGGCCAGACGATATGAATCCACTTGATGCTCAGAGGCGGGATATTCCGATGAGGAGCGTGACCCCTATCGCTCGGAGGACCTTTCTGGCCCGGTCGGGTTTGTCCGTGGGGGGGGCGGCCCTGGCCTCCTTGGGTTTGGGTCAGTCCGTGGGATGGGGGGGGGCTAGAAGCGGGGTAGAACAGGGCTGGCGGGGAGTGGTCCAGCCCTTGCATCGTTCCGCCCGGATCAAGCGAGTGATTCATCTTTGCATGGCGGGAGGCCCTTCTCATCTGGAATTGCTCGACCACAAACCGAGACTTCGGGCGATGCATGGCGAGCCGATGCCTCCATCGTTTACCACGGGTCAGCAAATTGCTCAGTTGCAGGGACAGGAGCTCAGATGTTTCGGGCCGCAGCATGAATTCAAGCGCTCCGGTCAGTCGGGTCAGGAGTTTTCCGCAGTACTGCCGCACATCGCTTCGATGGCCGATGACCTTTGTGTGATCCGTTCGATGCAGACCGCGCAAATCAACCATGATCCGGCGCATACCTTTATGAACACCGGTAGTGGGATTCCCGGGCGGCCCAGCATGGGAGCCTGGATTCTTTACGGCTTGGGAAGCGAGTCGGAAGATCTTCCGGGATACGTGGTATTGAGCAGCGTGGGAGGCGGGCAGAATCAGCCGATCGCGGCTCGCCAGTGGCATAGCGGATTTCTGCCCTCCCGGTTTCAGGGAGTTGAATTCCAGTCGGCTGGGGATCCGGTGCACTATGTGGGCAATCCCGCCGGGATCTCTCGCGGGTCTCAGCGGCGATTTGTGAACGCCCTCAATTCACTGAATCGGATTGGGAATGAGGGTATGCGGGATCCCGAGTTGGAAACACGAATTGCCCAGTATGAGATGGCCTTCCGCATGCAGAGCAGCGTTCCGGAATTGATGGATCTTTCTGGCGAGCCGACCTCGATTCTGGAACGCTACGGACTCGCGCGGGAAGACATCAAGGAGGGGGGGGATGGAAGCTTTGCCTCGAACTGCCTGCTTGCCCGCCGTTTGGCGGAACGCGGCGTACGCTTTATTCAACTCTATCACCGGGGCTGGGATCATCATGGGGGGATCAAGAAGGGGATTGAGTTTACTGCCGGGTTGGTGGACCAGGCGTCGGCGGCGCTTGTCGGGGACCTGAAGGATCGCGGAATGCTCGACGAAACGCTGGTGATTTGGGGGGGCGAGTTTGGGAGGACTCCGATGGGGCAGGGCAGCGGACGGGATCACCACATCCAGGCCTTTTCGATGTGGCTTGCCGGCGGCGGCATCCGGTCTGGATTCACCTATGGGGCAACCGATGAGTTGGGATACGCAGCGGTTGAGGATGTGGTTCATGTGCACGATCTTCATGCCACCATGCTCCATCTCCTGGGGATTGATCATGAGCGCTTGACGTATCATTTCCAGGGACGGGATTACCGATTAACCGACGTTGAGGGACGGATCATTTCCGAGATCCTGACCTAGCCCCGGATAAGGGGTTTGTTGGGGTGATTCCGTTCGAGAAAGGTTTCAGCCGGTTCTGGTCATCCTCTCTTCAATGATGGCATGGCTCCGAAGGGGTCCGTCTCTCTCGTCTGAGCCAACTCCGTGCGGTCACGGGATCAAAACGGAGCGTCAAGGATCGTGGACTGATCGACGAATCAGGGAGGGTGGAGCATCCCGAAGGGGGGGATTTTTGTGTCGACTTCGTAACAGGTTGGCGGTTTGGTTACCCTTCATAGTCATGAAAACTCAAGCCTTACTCATGGGCGTTGCCGTTACCGCCTGTGCCAGTCTCGTTCCCTTTGCCCTTGCTCAAGCTCCCGGCGGAAGGGGGGAGTTGCTACTTCGTGCCCTCGATCGGGACAACAATGGGGAGCTTTCGGGAGAGGAACTCACCGGTGCTCCAGAAGCGTTGACTCGTCTCGATCGAGATCGCGACGGACAGTTGTCCGGAGAAGAGCTTGGCCGGGGAGGCGGAGGGCGCCCCCCTCGAGGGGGTGGTGGGGGGGCGGAGATGACGCTTGTCCCCAAGTATGATGCCAACGGGGATGGGATTCTCATCGGCATTGAGCGCGCCCAGGCGCGGGCGGAGGCCAAACGGCAGCGTGAGGGGGGGCGTCGGCGCTTCGGAGGGAGTGGGGATGCGGGAGAGCCAAAGCGTGGGGAAGCAGTCGCTCTCAATGAAGTCGAAACTTATCCAGGGACTGCGCTTTATGATCCGTCCATCATTCGCACGTTCTTCCTTGAGTTTGGTCAGCCTGATTGGGAGGACGAACTGGCCGATTTCTATCGCTCTGATGTGTTGGTCCCGGCCACCTTGATTGTGGATCGGGAAACCTACCCCGATATTGGTGTGAGTTTTCGGGGGAATTCATCCTTCTTCACTGTGCGCAAGGGCCAGAAGCGATCCCTTAATCTGGTGCTCGACCTTGCCGATCCCAACCAAAACCTGGCCGGCTATCGGACGATCAACCTTCTCAATGCCCATACCGACCCCTCGTTCCTCCGAGAAGTGACTTACAATTTCGTGGCCCGGGATTATGTGCCGGCCCCGAGAGCCAATTTTGTGAGGCTGGTCATTAATGGAGAGGATTGGGGGATCTACGTCAACACCCAGCAGTTGAACAAGGAATTCACCGAGGAGTGGTTCGGTTCTCGGAAAGGAGTTCGCTGGAAGATCCGTGCCGGGGGTGGGGCTCGATCATTGAACGACAATGGGGACGATCCGGAGGATTACAAGGAGTTTTACGAAGCCAAGTCCAATGAATCGGAACGGGCTTGGTTGGATTTGGTTCGCGTTTGTCGGGAACTTGGGACGACTCCGGTGGAGATGCTCGATCGGCGCCTGGATCGAATGCTTGATGTGGACCGGGCTCTATGGTTCCTCGCGATGGACAATGTCCTGATCGACTCGGACGGCTACTACGCCCGGGGAAGCGACTATATGATCTACCAGGAACCTCGGCTCGGCCGGTTCCATCTCCTGCCTTACGATTCCAACGAGACCTTTCGCTACCCGGGAGGGGGTGGGCCGGGTGGAGGCTCGAGGATTCAGGTCGAGGGGGTGAAGCTGAGTCCCTTTGCGGGTGAAGAAAATGAGGCGCGGCCGCTCCTCAGTCGCTTAATGGCAAACGCCCGAATCCGTGCCCGTTATCTGGCGCACGTCCGCACCATTCATGAGGAGTGGTTGGAATCGGGACGTCTGGAGGCCCAATTCGAGACCTTCCATTCACTGATCAAGGACCATGTGCGTAAGGACGTGAAGAAGCTATACCCGACGGAGGCCTTCGTCATGAATCTGCTGGAGGATGATCGTTCGGGACGGCGTCCCACCCCAGGCTTGAAATCCTTTGCCCGATCTCGACGAGACTACTTCAGGTCCTTTCCTGAGTTTCAAAACGAACCGGCTCGAATTGCCGGGGTGGAACGTGAAGTCTTTGAACAGGCGCCCCAATCGGGGCGGACCGTTGGCATCGTGGCCCGTTTGCAAGGAGAGCAGACCGCCGACGAAATGCTGCTCTATTACGCAACCGATCCTCTGGGCCGCTTCCAATCCGTGTCGATGGAAGAGACCGATCAGCCGGGTCAATTCCGGGGGGAGATTCCGGCACAGCCCGCCGGGTCTCGGGTATTCTACTATGTGGAATCTCGGCTAGGGGAAGCACCGATCACAAGCTACTTTTGGCCAAGGAATCCGATTCTGGGTGCCCGTAGCTATCGGGTGGTTTCGGCTGGTGCCGCCGAGGCGACGCTCGTCATCAATGAAGTGATGCCAACCAACCGGAGTGTGGCTCGAGATCCTCAGGGCGATTTTGATGATTGGATCGAGATCCACAATCCGACCCACGAGGAGGTCGATTTGTCAGGTGTGTATTTGACTGACAGCCAGGAGGATCTCTTGCAATGGGCCTTTCCAACAGGGGCGGTCATTCCCGCCTTGGGTTATGTCATGGTGTGGGCGGATGGGGATGTTGGCAAATCCCGGGGGTATCATGCCCCCTTCAAACTGGCTGGCAGGGGGGAAACGGTGTTCCTCATTGATTCCGACGCACGGGGAAATCGCATGTTGGATCAAATGACCTATTCAGCGGTGGCCCAAAACGAGTCGTTTGGCCGACTTGATGACGGATCCTTGGCCCCAATGCCGCCAACCCCAGGAAGAAAGAACCGATAGATCCGTCAACCGGTGTTGCAAGGGCAGCGTTTTGTGCCTTGAGGGCCTGCGAACTCATTGGAGGAATGATGGTTTCGGCTTGGGCGCGGTCTTCAACGGCCAGGCGTTTCCAAGGAAGAGGGAGGGTGGTGTTCCAGATGGCCGCCGCTTAGCCTTGCTTGGGGGGCGACGGCTAAGGATAGTCGGTTGTCGTGAACGCCTTGAGCTCCGTTATGATAAGACTGATTCCGCTTTTCTCGCTCGCCGTCCTGATCGGAACGAGTGAAGCGGACGACCGGCCCAATATTCTCTTTATCTACACCGACGATCAGTCCAGTCGGACGGTGGGGTGTTATCCCCAGGCCTTTGATTGGGTGGCGACGCCGAACATTGATTCATTGGCACGGAATGGGGTCCGGTTTTCCCGGGCCTACATCGGAAGTTGGTGTATGCCATCGCGGGCCACCATGCTGACGGGGCATCACCAGCACGGGATCGAGTCCATGAGGATGGAGGGGATCTACCCCGGGAGCCGCTACGATCCGGAGCAGTGTCCCTTTTGGCCGAGGATCTTTCGCCAGCATGGATACATCACCGCGCAGATCGGTAAGTGGCATACGGGGACGGATGCGGGATTCGATCGTGACTGGGATTATCAGATCGTGTGGAACCGGCCCAAGCACCCGGACAATGCGCCGAACTACTACGACCAACAACTGATTGAAACCAATGGCGCTCCACCTCGAATGGTGTCGGGTTACTCCACCGACAACTATACGGATTGGGCGGTTGAGTTCATCAATGGCAAGGGGCGGACGGCGGCGAAACCATGGTACCTTTGGCTTTGCTACGGTGCCGTTCACGGTCCGTTTACGCCGGCCAAACGGCATCTTGATCATTATCAGAGGATCAAGGTGCCGGCTCCGTCGGACGTTTATCCCCCCCGACCGGGGAAGCCCGCCTACGTGGATCAAATGGAGTTCTGGGAACCGGGCAAGGATGGCGATCCGATTGAACGTCGGGTGCGTAGAAAGACACCCGTCGGGATGAAGGATTTGCCGGGCCGAACATTGGAGGATTGGGTGCGACAATACCATCAGGGGGTTCTGGCAATCGATCAGGGGGTAGGGCGATTACTTCAGGCTTTGAAGGATAGCGGTCAAGATGAGAACACGCTCATTGTCTTTACCTCGGATCAAGGATTTGCCTGGGGACAACATGGGTTCAAGTCTAAGGTGGCCCCTTACGATGCCACCGTGGCGGCCCCTCTGATCATTCGTCCCACGGTAAAATCCGTTGGGATCACGGCCGGCAAGGTGGTCCGGGATCCGGTCAGCGGGGTCGACTTACCACCCACTTTTTTCTCCCAGGCCGGTATTGAGTTGCCCTGGAAGATGCATGGTCAGGATTTGAGCCCACTCTTCACCCTTCGCGATTCGCGTCGCCGCTCACCCGCACTCCTGGTGCACACGGGGAAGCGATACGGTTCCGCGACAAGTATTATCCCTAGTGCCGAGGATGCTGATCTCTACCATGGACCTGGGGTCCCTTGGTATGTCATGCTTGCCGAACGACGCTACAAGTATGTGAGAACCTTGATTCATGCCGAAACCGAGGAGCTCTACGACCTTGAGTTGGATCCGGAAGAGCTTCAGAATCTCGCCGGTCAACCGAGGTATGCCGAAAAACTCCGCCAATTGCGGCAGCAGACGCTGAGAGAATTAAAACGTACCCAGGCCGGTTTTGTTAGGCGGCTTCCGCCGACCAAACATATGATCTCGCTGGAATCGATCCGCAAGTGATCCGGTTCTTTCGTGCTTCCTGAACGGGTGCCGACGGGGCGGTATGAATCCAATCCGTCGCGGGAATAATTATGGCCAAGAGCGTTTCGATGTTCCTAGGCGCCGTCGGCGTCGCCTCGCTAGGCCAGCAGCTCGTTGGCGTCGCCGCTGGCATCACCGAAGGATTGAATCGGGACCCCGATGCGACGGAGCATGGTGGTGTAGACGTTATTCAGTGGGGTGGTTTTGGCGAATTTTCGGTAGCTTCCGTGTTTGAATCCGAGCCCCTTGCCCCCCGCCAGGATGAGAGGGTAGTTGTTGTTGTTGTGCGTGCTGCTGTTGCTGCAGCCGTAAACGATGGTGGTCTGGTCCAGGAGGGTCGTGTCGCTCTCGGGAGCGGCCGGGGTGTTGCGCATCCGAGTCAGGAAGTCCGCAAAGCGTTGGGCGAGGAATTGGTCCCATTTTCCGAGCGGTTCGAAGCCATCCTTTTTGTTCCATCCATGACAGAGGGAGTGGACGTGCGAGCCGAGTCCCAGGAGCTGTGGGAACTTCCCGCCGAGAGTCGTGGCGTCGCCCATGCTCGCGATTTGATAGGTGGCCACCCTCGTCGAGTCGGTGCGGAAGGCGAGGTAAATGAGATCATACATAGTACTGATGTATTCGGTGGGAACCTCAGCATCCGAATCGAGCCGGAGTCGTTCGCGATCAGCGTCGGAAAGGCCTGGCTTGGGGATGTCGACCCAGGCCTGGGCGCGCTCAACCCGCTTTTCCACGTGACGGACAGCGTCGAGATACTCATCGAGTTTCTCCTGGTCATGTTTGCCGAGCCTGCGTCTCACCCGGTCGGCATCTTCCAACACCAGATCCAACATGCTGGTGGCGCTCCTCAGTCGGCGACGATGACGAGCGCTCGAGGCATCGCCTCCGCCGAAGAATCGTTCGAAAATTTGCCGTGGTTGGTTGAGTGCCGGAATGGGACGACCCTGTTCGTTGTAGGATAGCGTACTCGAACGGGTGGGCTCACCGACGCCCCCATCGGTTGACATCACCAACGAAGAAAACCGAGTTTTTCCTTCGAAGTGATCGGCGGCAACCTGATCCATCGACTGGGTATTCCGAAGCTTGTTGTTCAAGAGGTGGCATCCTGTCAGAAAGGTGTCGCCACTATCGTGCCCCCCGATCCGGCGGACTTCCGGATGGGACAGTCCCCCCAGGATGGTGATCTCATCCCGCAACGGCTCCAGTGGCTCTAGGTTGCGATTGAACTGGTAGTTGGGACCGTCGGTATGGGGAAACCAATACCATTCCTTGTTGGTGTCATCCTTGGCACCGATGGAAACCCCAAACGGGAAATAAATGGCTGCCAGCCGGCGAGGCTCGCGGGTGGGAGCGGCACCGGCCATCGCGTTCAGGGCGGGTAGGGCGAGGGTGGCTCCCGCACCTCGGAGGAAGGTTCTGCGGTTCAGTCGCCAGGATTTTGATGAGGGTAGGGTTGACATGGCCTATTTGGTTTGAAAGACCTCGCTCGCAACGATTGCCCTGATCAAAGGGCGCAACCGGAGATCATCTTCAACGAATGTCTGGGTCAGGGTTTCAATCGTGGATTCGTCTGAGAACTCAAGCGTGCGACCCAGGGAGTATGTCACAAGTTTGGCGACCAATGCACGCGCAAATTGTTCTTCACGGTGTTCTAGCAAGTAATCCTTGAGCTCGGCGATCCCGTTGACTTGATGCCCATCGGGCAAGTGAGCCCGGGCATCCATGGGGAGCGTGACGGAACCCCGTTGGATGGTGTTTCGCCAGCGGCCAATCGCGTCGAATTGCTCCATCGCTTGGCCCCAAGGATCGAGACCACGGTGACAATCCGCGCAGGCGGGATCGCTGGTATGCCTTGCGAGTTGCTCGCGGATGGGAAGCGTGGCGACGTTTGGGTCGTTGCGGGTCAGGTCGGGGACGTTTGGTGGTGGTGGTGGTGGCGGATCATGAAGCAGGTTGTCGCGAATGAACAGGGCACGCTTGATGAGATTCGAGTCCCGTCCGGTTGACCGGCCGAGGAGAATGGAGGCCTGGCTGAGGAATCCCCCCCGACGTTCCCGATGTTCTCCGGTCAAGGCGACCCGACGAAACTCCCCCCCGTGCACCCCTTTGATCCCGTAGTGCCGCGCCAAATCGTCATTGACCATCACGAAGGTCGATTTGAGAAAATGGCGCGCACTCAATCCATGTCGTAGTGTTTCCGAGAAAAGGGCCAAGGTTTCCTGGCGCATATCGGCCTTCAATTCGCTCCGGAATCCGGGGTGAATCGTCGAGTCCACCTCCAGTCGGTCCATGGCGTCGAGATCCAACCACTGAGAGGTAAAATGAGTGATCAACTGATCCGCTCGCCCGTCGTCGATCATTCGGTCGACCTGTTGGCTTAGGGTTTCCGGATGCTTGAGCTGCCCCGTGCCTGCCAACACCTGCAATTCATGATCGGGCATCGTGCTCCACAGAAAGTAAGAAAGGCGAGAGGCCAGTTCGTATGGATTGAGGGGGCGTTTGTGATTCCCGCCGGGTTCGAGCAGATAGAGAAACTGTGGGGCAATCAAGGCCATCGCGAGGGTTTCACGAACGGCTTCT
>DEAY01000412.1:1308-5735 GCA_002348345.1 Verrucomicrobia bacterium UBA2970 | reverse complement strand
ACGGGGCGTCGCCATGCTCGGGGAAGGAAGCGTTCCAGGACTTGGCGGAGGTATTCGTGTTCATTCGAGGATTGAATGGGAGACTCGAAGAGAATGCGCCGATGATGAGGTGGCGGCCACGTCTGATAGAAAGGGCCTTCGAATTCAACCGATTCGACGATCAGATAAGGATAGTCAGGGTCGTCGATAAACTCCGTCCGCTTCTTTCCATTTTCGTCTTTGAACGTCTGTTGATGCAAGGTGCCAAATTCGTCGTGAGCATTGACGATGACGACTGCCAATCCAGGAAACTTGCCTTGACCTCGAACGGGGAGGGGAAAGTTCTCGATTCGTCCGCGAAAATCGAATGCCTGGAGACCTTCCCTCGTGACATCAATTTCGGAGAGCGTCTTGATATCGTCCAAGGTGTCGGGGCGATACCCGACGGACACCCGCATCCGAGGAATCGGACCACGGATCTTGGGTAATTCGGTCCGGACTTCCACTCGGACTCGGAACTCACCGAGTTGGGGATAGTCGTCCTTCATCAAGCCAATGAACATTCGTCCCCGCCCCAATCGATTTGCCGGAACCACCTGCGCCCATTTGTCGTGGGTCTTTTCGAATCGATGCCTGAAGACCTCGGGAGGCGGGGTCGAGAGGATCACCTGTTCGAGGGCGTCCCGAGCGGCGGTGAGAAAATACTCCAATTGAATCCCGCTCATTCGTAAGGCGCTGCCATTGTTGCGCATGTTGTCAATCGACACGGCGTCGGGGGGGAGGTCACGACCGTATTCGATGTCGAGATCGAAAAGATCACGCATCGTGTTTTGATACTCGATTCGATTGAGTCGACGAATCACAACACGTCCCCCATTGCTCTGGTGAATCTTGGTCGCATGCTCAATGGCTTCGTTGAGCCACTTCAAGAGGTGAGAGCGATCTTCTTCGGAGAGGGGATCCGCGTCTTCAGGCGGCATTTCCCCGAGGTTGATGACCGCTCGAACATCTCTCCAGATCTCGGCTGCCGCCCGATGCTTAACCAGATCCGAAGACAAGGTGTCGAGCCGCAACTGGCCCTTTTGCTTGTTCGGACCATGACATTGGAAACATCGTTGCTCGAGGACGCTCAAAACGTGGGCGGGCCGTTGGGGGCGGGGTGAAGCCGCCGCCAGAGGCAGACTGATCATATGGCTTCCAGTAGCCGCGGCGGCGGCGAGCCATACCCCTAACTGTGGCCATCCAAGCACACCCCAGTGACGCAGGGATCGAGAGATTCTTCAAGCCTTGATATGGGAGAGGCACAGGCCCTGGAGGAGAACACTTTGAATCGGGATGACTCCTGCCGCTTTTTGCCTTCGTTTGTGAGCTGAGATGGTCGAGGATGGGAAGGGTGAGAACCATGAGCATAAGGGCTCGGTCCCTTTCTTTTCTTCTGGTTGGGGTTGGCTTCTTTGGTAGCGCCCTCAAGGTGGGGGCTCAGGCCAGACCGGTGATTCGTGGCGGCGAGATGGTCCATTATGAGCTGGCTGAGTCGGTGGCGGCCGGGACCGTGGTCACCCAGTTCTCGATTGCCCTGGAACCCCGACGAAGTTCGGAAGAACCGATTTGGTTTCGCCTGTCCGCGACCAAGCGTAACGGGAGACGGTTTACCGTTTGGCTGTTCGGTCAAGGGAGTCCAGAGGCCGATGTTGACGCCGCTCGAGCGGCGACCAAGCGTTACCTGATCCAGCGTGGCGACGGGCCTCCGGTTGAATATCGAGACCGGCGAAGCGGGAACGCGGTCTTGCCGGTCTTGGGAGGCTGGGAATTTCTTTTTCCGAGAGGGTCGGGGAATGGCGTTCGTTATTTGGGGCATCGATACCAGGTTCGCTCAACCGATCCGCTTCGGGAGGATCTTTCGCCCCCCAATCCTCGAGTCATTCGCCTGCGAACGGACGCCTTCATCGGGTTTCCTCACAATACTCGACAGCGGGAAGATCAACGGCGCTTTGATCGTTCGGATTACCAATACGTTGAGCTGTCGGAGACGGATTACCGAAACATGCTCAAGGCGGGGATCAACTGCGTCAATGTCAACGCGACGCAATTGCCATGGGTCGAATGGGCTGAGACCTACTTTTGGGGAGCAGGGGGTGGAGCGCTGCCGTTTCCGGAGTGTTTGTATCAAAGCAATTATCTTGGGCCGTCCATTTTTCTTGATGAACCGATGGTGGGAACTCGTGATCACGTGCTCCGGCCTCGTCTCCAATCCGATCCGGAGTATCGAGTTTCGATCACGCCCCAGAATGCCTTTGGGGAGTTTGTCGATCATTTCACTCACTCGCGGGAGCAGGGTGCGCCCTCTCGATTATTATCGGCTTTGGCAGCGCGACCCGGAGTGGCCCTGGGTGACATGCGCTTCGAACAGGAACATGTCTATTCCTGGGAGACCATGGTCAGTTCAGCCAGTTACCAACTGCGGGCTGGTGGCAAGGGCCCACCCCAGGCAATTGTCTTTGAACCCCCTGGACGATTCGGAACGCGTCGAACCCTTCCTGAAATGAACATGACCTACGGTTGCCAGATTCCGGCGGATGATCCCAAGAACCTGGCTTCGATCATCTATGGGTTTTTGCGTGGGGCCGCACGAATGACGGGCAAGGAATGGGGGATGAGCATTTATGGGGCGGTGGATCGGGCGGATACCTTTTGGTTCCAGACCCATGCCTACGATCTGGGGGCGACCCATTTCTATTTCTGGGATACTTACCAGTTGGCATGTGTGCCTTATGAGGAGTGTCTTGCCCTTTCCCGAAATCTGAGCGCGCATGCGGCCAGTCATCCTGATCGCGACCTCGCGCGACTCCGACGAGCCGCCGAGATCGCCATCGTGCTTCCCGTTGGATACAATCTGGGCCACGTTCAGATGGGGAAGGGAAGTCTTTGGGGGATTGGTGAATTGAACTTGGAGCGACGGAATCGTAAAGGCGTTCGTTACCGTGAGATCATGCGCAATGTGTTCATCGAAATCGAGCGTTGCTTGCGCTTGGGACTTGCCTTTGACCTCTTTTGGGATTTAGAGGGGTTGACGTTATCATCCTCGTATCGGGAAGTGGTTCGGGTTCTCGAGAGTGGAACGGTGGAGGTTCAGAGCGATGGCGGGACCCTAGTGCTGCAGCAAGGAGCGAGAATGCCCGTCCGACCCCAGGGGCCAGCGCCGGAACTCAAGGTCACCTTGGAGCCGGGTTTAAGTGATAACCGGTCATGGGTCGCTCGGGCCCAGATCCGCGAGTACCATGCTCCAGTATTCTATACCCTGGGTGCCGATGAGAAGGGGCGATACCAAAATGTCTACGCCGCCTGGGAGCTCTATGGTCCTCAGGAGGAGGACTATCGATTCCTTCGTGAAGAAGGGGATCGGGAGCCGCTTCGGGTGGAAGGAAACCGGATTGACCTGGAAATTGGGTTTCGCGTTGGCGAGCCAGGGAACTACAGGCTGCGGATCGCAACGGCGGATCTGGTGGGGCGCTCGCGAGTCGTCTGGAAAGAGTTTAGGGTGGAAGATTGATCCCGGCATAGAGGATCAGAAAGAAATCAGGAATCCGAGAAGGCCAATGAGGGGAGGCTGATGCCTGACTTGGCATCAAGGGAAACGAAAACGGAGGCCGGGTTTCCGGCCTCCGCTCGTTGTTGATTTGTGATCGATCCGGATTACCGGGCGATGTAGAACTTGGCGTCTCCCGTTGGGCTCACGGTATATGGGGAACTGGACCCCGCCACCGGTGAAAAGGGTCCATCGATCGTGTCGGACGATTGGAGCTTTCCGTTGAATTCTATCGTGAGGTTATTTCCGTCAAAGCGATAAGAGGTGATTCCGAGACGAGCCACGACCTCCAATCTTAAGGACCAGTCGATATAGGCATCTGCTGTTTCTGGATCCGGATTACCTTCTTTTAGCATGAAGGTATAGGTCCCAGCGCCCAGATTGCCTTCGAATCCAGGAATCAGCAGCTCGAGGTCCCCGAACCCAAAGGTAAAGGGGGCTCGGAGATCATCCAGCAGATCCTCCCCTGGTTTGAGACTCGGACGAACCCCGATTAAGGCTCCTCCCAACAAGGCCGCGGATGCGGGAGGAAAATCCTCGGGCGAGTCAATCACCGGCAGTGAGTCGCCCAATCCAACCCCCATGAATCCACCATTGCCCATCGGCATTCCATGAGCTTCATAGCCCACCTGAACATATTCTCCGAGGACCACCTTTGCCAGCTCATGCCCCGTGGGAACCGTCAGCGTAAAGTATTCCGGGTCAGAATGGATTTGCTGGTAATTCTTTGACTGCCCTCCAATCTCATATACTCCTGTTCCCGCCCAGGGAATGACCGTTGGTTCGGCGGCATTGCTCGAAAGATCCCCATGATCGGCTTCTGCATAGGTGAAAACCGGACGAGCCACGACCTCCAATCTTA
>DEAY01000412.1:686-968 GCA_002348345.1 Verrucomicrobia bacterium UBA2970 | reverse complement strand
TCTTCGACACCCCGAATGATCAGGCCACTGATGCCGCCGGAATTGTCTTCCATCTCCGCAAACCAAATGCTTTGGCCTTCCGCAATGGTCACCGTGATCGTTCGCGGGAGCGCATCGGGAGACTTCACGGGCGATCCATCGATGATGGCAACTCCGGAATAGTTACCCGTGTTCTGGCTGGTGGGTGCATTGGCGCCCGCGTCATCGTCTACCCAGACCTTGCCGAAGCGGCCGTTGTTGTCGGTGGTGCGACCCTCGAAGACGGTCACGTTGTAGCTGCCC
>DEAY01000412.1:0-344 GCA_002348345.1 Verrucomicrobia bacterium UBA2970 | reverse complement strand
CTCGGAGTCCTGAAAAGCGCATGAGCAGTTCGGTTCCCCCGGTGTCCGGATTACGATAGTTGTAGTCGTCCTTGACAATTGCCGGAACCAGGACCCCGTCATACACCGCGTCATAGAGTTCCTTCGTGGGGTTGTTGGCGATCTGGCCGGTGGCTGGAGATTGGCCGGTGGCGGCGCTGAGAGCCGCGTTGTCCATGATCGTCATCTTCACGTTTTCATTCCCGTCTCCGGAGAAGTCGGTCAACTTCCAGGTGGTCTGGTCCCCGTTGGTATTGGTCATTCCTTCGAGACTGGCACTGTCGGGGCTCACCTCTCCGTTGGGGGCTCCGAAAGACCAAGTCGGA
>DEAY01000390.1 GCA_002348345.1 Verrucomicrobia bacterium UBA2970 | reverse complement strand
TGATCGACCGGATGGACCAGAATATTGGTCGTTTGCGCGAGGCGCTGGAAGCGGCCGGTGAAGCCGACAACACCCTCATTCTCTTCCTCTCAGACAATGGAGGTTGCGCCGAGGAACCGGGAGGACGCGATCCAACGATTCGTGTGCCGGGGCCTGGCAGGGACTACGTCGCGGTCGGGCCCTCATGGGGCTGGGCGCAAAATGCTCCCTTTCGTCGCTACAAATCCTGGCTTTACGAGGGGGGCATCACCACGCCCCTGATTGCTTGGTGGCCCGGACGGGTGCCGGCGGGATCGATTAATCGATCGGTCGCACACATCATCGATTTCTTGCCGACCTTTTTGGAATTGGCGGAATCCGATTACCCGGCATCCTACCGAGGGCGGCGCCTCCTTCCGGTCGAAGGCACGAGCATGATGACGTTGTTGAGGGGAGGGGGGGGAGCGCCCGAACGAACCTTGGCTTGGTTCTGGTCGAGGAACCGAGCGCTTCGGAAGGGGGACTGGAAACTGGTTTGGGAGAAGGGGCGACAACAATGGGAACTCTACCACATGAAACAGGATCGCTGCGAATTGAACGATTTGGCCGCTGACCATCCGGAACGGGTCACGGCGATGGCCTCGGACTATTTCGATTGGGCTGAGGCAGTCGGGCTTACAATAAAACCGCTATGAAAAAAGGATTCATCACGGGCGTCGGTGCTTTGACCCTGCTGGGGGCATCGCTTGGAACCAGTTGTCTTACTTCCTCGGTCGAGGAAACCCTCTTCGTGGCGTCCCCGCTGACTCAAGAGGGCGGTTTCACACCGGGAATTGAGGGCCCCGCCTGTGATCGAGAAGGAGCCATTTTCGCCGTCAACTATGGGGCACAGCAAACCATTGGCAGAGTGACACCCTCCGGCGAAGGGGAACAATACGTGCGGCTTCCTGGAGAAAGCATCGGCAACGGAATTCGATTCGATCGACAAGGAATGATGTATGTGGCCGATTACACAGAACACAATGTCTTGAAGATTGACCCGGACACTCGGACCATCACGGTTCATGCCCATGAACCCAAGATGAATCAACCGAACGATCTGACGATGATGCGGGACGGAACCCTCTTTGCGAGTGATCCCAACTGGAGCGATGGAACCGGTCAGGTTTGGCGGATTGATCCCGATGGCCAAGTCCTTCTCGTTGCCCCCCACATGGGGACGACAAACGGAATCGAGGTGAGTCCCGACGAGAGTAAACTCTACGTCAACGAAAGCGTCCAGCGAAACGTATGGGTCTTTGACATCGGGCCGGGTCACTCGCTAAGCAACAAGCGTATCTTCCGAAAATTCGATGACTTCGGGTTCGATGGAATGCGTTGCGATGTCGATGGCAATCTCTACATCACTCGATACGGCAAGGGCACCGTTGTCAAAGTGTCGCCTTCCGGAGAGATTCTTCGGGAAATCAATGTTCTCGGGGAGAAACCGAGTAATATCTGCTTCGGCGGGCCGGACGGTCGGACGGCTTACGTGACCGAGGTGACCAAGACTCGGTTGGTCGCTTTTCGAGTCGACCGGCCCGGCCTGGCCTGGTCACGTTGGCGAGACCGCTAGAAGTTTCTGGCCATTCTTTGGATGGCCCGCTGCCGTTCGTTTCCTGCTCGAACTCAGCCGGTCTTGGTCGGCCGTGGAAAGAGTCGTTGATAGGCCTTGATGGTGTTCCGAGCCGCTGTTTCAGAATCAGGGGTGGGGAAGCATTCCGCCGAAACAAATTGATCGTAATCCGAATCGATCAGCGCCTGGGCGATGGTCCCGAGGTTTAAATGCCCCATTCCGGCCGCTTTCCGGTTGCTGTCGACAAAATGGACATGGCCGATCCACCCCTTGCCCGATGCCATGGCGGCGGCCGGGTCGGCTTCTTCGATACCCATGTGAAACACGTCGGCTAAGAGCTTCACGTGGTCGGTTTCAAGGGATTGGCAGAGATCCACGCCTTCGGCGACCGTGTTGCAAAGGTTGGTCTCGTAGCGGTTCAGCGGTTCGTAGATTAATGGAACGCCTTCATTCCCGGCGATTCGACCCAGGTCATTGAGGCTGGACCGCAACCAGTCAAAGGCTTGTTCCCGGCTGACGTCACCGCCCCATCGCCCCTGCATCGAACCGATAATAGCCGGAACACCCAATTGCGCGCCATAGCGGATCATGCTCTCGATGAAGCGGGTTGCTTCGTCACGACGACTCGAATCAGGATCGCAAAGGTTCAGTTTGTGGATGACCATTCCCGCCCCCGTTCCGACGGCGGCAATGTCAATCTGGTTGCGATCGAGTGAGGCCTTCAGGGAGTCGACCGAGACGACGTCGGGACCGGGGGCGAAAAGTTCAATCGCGTCATAGCCAAGGCGAGCGGCGGTTTTGCAACCGGATTCGACTCCGTCCCAAAGGACAAAGGGGCCGCCTCGGGCTTCTTCAACTAGGCTGAGGGTAATGGCAGTCTTTATCATGAAATAAGTTCGTGGGTCATTGAAGTTCGACCATGGCTTTGATGACCCCCGTTTCCGGTCTCGTGAACGAATCAAACTCGCCGATCATCTCCGAGAATGTGGTGCGGTGCGTGATCCAGGGGGCCGTATCGATGGAGCCCTCCTCAATCAACCGAATGATACGGGTGAAGTCGGATGACAGGGCATTGCGGCTTGCGAGAATATCCAGTTCGCGTCGGTGCAA
Source organism: Verrucomicrobia bacterium UBA2970 (assembly GCA_002348345.1). Lineage (GTDB taxonomy): Bacteria > Verrucomicrobiota > Verrucomicrobiia > Limisphaerales > AAA164-E04 > UBA2970. The sequence goes on along the minus strand of DEAY01000390.1, from coordinate 18,755 downwards.
CTCGGGAGCGTGGGGCAATTCAACAATCTCCTGGGAAATGCCGACGTAAACGAGTCGTCCCTTGAAGGCGCAATACTGGAGGGCTTTTGCCATCGACTGGTGATTGCCCGTGGCGTCAATCACGACATCGGCCAGTTCCCCATCGGTGAGGCCTTGCAACGGCTTGAGCTCCTCACCGTCCGCTTGGGACAAGATGGTATGGGGAACCCCCATGGACTTCCGAACAAATTCAAGGCGGGATGCAACCCTGTCCATCACAATGGTTTTCGCTCCCGATAACTTGGCAAATTCAACTGCGCTCAAACCAATGGGGCCGGCTCCGATAATCAGCACCGTTTCATGAGCTTGGGGATTGCCCCGGTTGATGGCATGGCACCCGATGGCCAGGGTTTCGACGAGGGCGCATTGTTCGGCGCTGAGCGAATTGGCGACGTGCATCTTCCGCGCAGGAAGAATGATGCGTTCGGTCAGGCCGCCATCACACATGACGCCAAGGGTCTGATGGTGGCGGCAACAATTGGTAAACCCGCGGCGGCACGAGTAGCATTTCTGACAATTGATGTAGGGCTCGACGGAGCATCGATCTCCGACGTTCAATCCGCTCACGCCATCCCCGAGCTCGAGGATTTCAACACCGAGTTCATGGCCGGGGATCCTCGGGTAGGAGAAGAAGGGCATTTTGCCAAGGTAACCTCCCAGATCAGTGCCGCAGATCCCGACCCGGTCCACCCTTACCAGAACCTCTCCGGGTCCGGGCGCGGCGGGTTCGTTGATCTCGATGCTCTGAAAGTGTTTCGGTTCCTTTAGCTGAATGGCTTTCATCGGCGGAGTCGGAATCAGTTATTCTCGGGCAGACCTTCAAGGTGGCCGATGTTATGCACCGGTTCGAATATTCGCTGCACTTCCGCCAAGAGAGCTTGATCCAGGGGGGTAGCCGCCCATCGGGCCCATTTTCGAATGTTGTCTGGATTGGCGCTCCCGGCGATGGTCGTTGCCATGTCGGGGTGGGTAAGGGAGAATTGCAACGCCAGTTGGGCAATGTCCACTCCTTGATCCTGGCAGAAGAGGGCTGCCTGCCGCGCCGCCTCCTTGACCGCCTCGGGTTCCTTCAACCAATCGGGTAGCGGGGCGTTGGTCAAGAGCCGCGCGCTGAACGGACCGGCATTCATCGCCCCGACCCCTTTGCCTTTGAGGTAGGGAACGGTTTCATCGAGAAATCGCGTGTTTTGAAGGGTGTACTGGTTATAGCTCAATACACAGTCCACTCCAATTTGATCGATCACGAAGGGAAAGATCTTCTGAGGATACCCGCTGAAACCGATGTAGCGCACTTTGCCTTGATCCCGAACCGCCTGCATGGCTGGGATGGTTTCGTCAACGATCTGCTGCATCGGGACAAATTCGATATCGTGGCAGAGGATGATATCGAGATGGTCCGTGCCCAAGCGGTGAAGGCTGACGTCGATGCTCTCTCGAACGCGCTTGGCGGAAAAATCAAAATGGTGAAGATGGTATCGGCCGAGTTTCGTGCAGAGGGTATAACGATCGCGGGGGATGTCACGAAGGGCGATCCCGAGCAATACCTCACTCATGCCTCTTCCGTAAAAGGGCGAGGTGTCAATGAGGTCCATTCCCAAGTCCAAGGCGACCGGGACACTTTGGAGGGCCTTCTCCAATTTAACCTGCCGAAACTCCTGTCCGAGTGAGGAGGCTCCGAATCCCACGACCGGCAATGAGAGTTCCGTATTTCCGAGCTTTCGATGTTCCATAGTCAGGGACCTTATTCGTGAGGGGACGACGGCACCAAGGAGATTCCTCGCCGGCCCTTCCGATGGGCACGAGTTTGTGGGCGAGGGATTTCAAGGCACAACCAAAATCGATGGATAATTTTGAGGCGACAGGTTTCCGACAGATCTCTATAGTCTGCAGGATGAGTCTTGATGATGCCCGACCAGGTTACCGATTTTCATTTGGCCCCTGGAATATTAGTGAAGGGGCGGATCCATTTGGGCCTGAGGTCCGTCAGGCGTTTCCTCACGAAGAAAAATTTGCCCTCTACAAACCGCTTGGATTTGATGGAGTGCAATTTCACGACGATGATGTCGTGCCCCATTTAGAGGAGCAGTCGGCTGCCCAGATTGAGCAGCAAGCGGCACGAGTGAAGACCATCCTCGGCAATCAAGGGCTGACGCCAGAGTTTGTCGCGCCGCGGATGTGGTTCGATTCCCGCACGGTTGATGGCGGCTACACCTCCAACTCAGCCAGTGATCGTGCCTACGCCTGGGAGAGAACCAAAAAATCCATCGATATTGCACGGATGATCGATTGCCGTGCCATCGTGCTCTGGTTGGCCAGAGAGGGAACCTACATTCGTGAAGCAAAAGACGCGCGCGTGGCCTACGATCGGCTTCTCGAATCGGTGAACCAGATGCTGGATTACGACTCCGAAATCGAGATATGGATTGAGCCGAAGCCGAACGAGCCGACCGACCAGGCCTATGTTCCGACCATCGGCCATGCCATCGCGATGGCCTATGCTTCCCAAGATCCGGCACGGGTGAAGGGCCTGATCGAAACCGCCCACGCCCAATTGGCCGGATTGGATCCTTCCGATGAAATGGCCTTCGCTCTGGCTCATGGCAAACTGGGCAGCGTTCACCTGAATGATCAGAACGGGCTGAAGTACGATCAGGACAAGAACTTTGCTTCGAGCAATTTGCGTGCTGCCTTCAACCAGGTGCGGGTGCTTGAAGATAATGGCTATGGCAGTCAAGGGGAGTTCGTGGGCTTGGACGTGAAAGCCATGCGCACTCAACCAGGGTTGCCGGTGACCGACCACTTGAGGAACAGCCAAAGAATGTTTCACCATCTCGTTGATAAAGTCAGAAGCTATGATCGTGAGAAAGAAGCGGCCTTCCGGAAGGAACGGGACTATGAAGGGCTTGAATGCCATGTTCTTGAACATCTCATGGGGCTGGACTCCGTATGAAGTGCTGCAACCGATGAATGCCATCATTCGAATGATGATCGTCCTGGGCGTGCTGCAGGCAAGTAGCGTCTGGGGTGGAGAGCTGACCTGGCGGAAGGTGAAATTATATTACGATTCGAACGAAGCCTGTGAGATTGAGGATTTCAACAACGACGGTTGGCTCGACATTTCGGCAGGGCGCAATCTCTACTTGGCGCCAGCCTTTGTTCCTCAGCCTCTCCGGGATGTGGGCGAACATGGCGTGGACTATGCCGCCAATAACGGGGAGCATGCTTATGATGTCGATGGGGACGGGTGGCTGGACTTGATTGCCGGTTCGTTTATGGAGCGGGAGGTCTACTGGTATCGCAATCCGGGGACGGAAGGACTCGCCCGAGCCAAACTGTGGAAGAAGCAGTTGTTGCGTGAAACCGCCGAACAGAACGAGATTACTTTTTTCCGCGATCTGGTCGGGTCCTTTGCTCCTGAACTGGTCGTCAATAGTTGGAATCAGAGCAATGCCATGCTCTTTTGGGAGATTGATGATTCAGTGACGCCTCCGTCGCTCAAGAAGAATCACGTCGGGGCCTTGAACGGGCATGGAATCGGATTTGGGGATATCAACGGGGACGGTCGGGAAGATCTTTTGTTTCAAGGGGGCTGGTACGAGCGTCCCTTGAACCCTTCCCTTGGTGAATGGGTGTTGCATCGGGATTGGGAATACAAGCAAGCCGGTTGTCCGATGATTGTCGTGGACCTAAACGCGGATGGGCGGAACGATGTGATTTGGGGGAGGGGACATGCCTATGGATTATACTGGATGGAACAACTTCCCCCCTCGGACGGAAAGACCCGGTGGAACGAACACACGATTGATGATTCATGGTCACAGGCGCATGCGATGCTCTGGCAAGACCTTGATAACGACGGCCAGGCCGAACTGGTCACGGGCAAGCGGGTTCGCGCCCATTCCGGGGGAGATCCGGGAGCGGACGAACCCGCCGCACTCTATTTCTATCGATGGCATCCTGAGCAGGAGGTCTTCTCTCGACATCTGATTGACACGGGTGACGCCGGTACAGGGCTCTTCATTCGGTCGGCCGACCTGGACCGGAATAGCTGGCCCGATCTGGTGGTGGCCGGAAAGTCTGGTACCTTTATATTCTTTGGCGAGGGATTCCAGAAGTAGCCGAAAAGGGCGGTTCGTTCTCAAGCGAGACCGGTTCCGTGGGGCCACGCTTTATCCGGAGGCATGGTCGTGATGGGGTTGTTTGGGTTTCGATCTTGTGAGGAGCGTTCTTGATGGTGTTATTCGGGTGCCAAGGTGAGTCTTTTGGTCCATCGACCGAATAATTGTCGAGCGTGGCCCCTCAACTCGACCTGAAAGGAAACGGGTTGGCCCGGGCCCAAAGGAGTGGCTTGGAAAAGTTTTTGGGGGACGCCGATCACGAGAACGCTTCGATTGGCGTAATTCAGCTCGAAATGAGGAAACGGAAGGGCGAGTTCCTGGTTCTCCTTCCTGACCTGAGGCGGGAGGCCAAGGGTTTTGGCGATCGTGACCCCCGATATGGGTAAGTGGATCAACAGGCTCATCCGGTCCTCCGGAGGAATGATTCGATCGTGGTAGTAGTCGACTTCGTCAAGATTCATCGTGTAAACCCCAAAATAGAGGACGTCGGAGGCCCAGCAGGCATAAAGATCGGCGAGGGCCTTTGGTTGGCTCGGAGGGATGAATCCCTGGGACCGGTTCCAGTGGTTCAGAGCCAAACCTGGTTCGAAATCGGCGAGGGGTTGAAAGGGGGCCACCGGAATCGCCGTCGCAATGCGACGCACCTCACCCTCTCCATGAAGTTGATTGAAATCGAGACGCGAGAGAGCCCTCGTTAGCTCGGCATAGGGTTGACCTTGGATGTCAACGAGTCCCATGTTGTAATCCTCGCCGTCAGCTCGACCCTCCGGTGGTTCATCGTAATACTGGAACCAGTCTATTCCAACGACACTGGGAACGACGGCCATTTGAGTGAGCATCCGTGCGGCAGCTCGGGAGCGTTCGGCTTGAGTCTTGGCGGTGGGAAACCCGCCGTGGGTGTTCCGGTTACCGGATTGGTTCTCCATGGCGGCAAAGTAGACCTCGCTGACATAGACGGGACGGCCTGACAATTGATGGAGAGTATCGAGAAAAAACCTGGGGGGGTCGCCATTGTTCCAAGCCACCTTTAGATTGGAGGAAATGATATCCACCCAATCGCCCGCGGCTTCAGCGACTTCTGGATAGTAGACGTCGGCATATCGATCTCCCAGGAAGAGGGCGTGGGGATCCACGTTTCGGATGGAGGAACGCATCAGTGAGTAGTAGCGGTTTGCCAATGTGCGTAGAAACATCCGATAGACTTCGATCCCTTTACCACCGGCTCTCAAATGAAGCCCTCCGCCTTGCCGCAGTGTGGTGAAACCGTCGGCCTCTTCAGGGATAAAATCGGTGAGCAGTCGAGTCCATTCCCTCCCGTAACGCTGCTCCAAAAGATCGATCAGTATCTTTCGCTGCCCACTCATTGGCGGGTGGGTCAAGGTGTGATTGAAAAGGGCAGCGTTTCTCCAGTCCAATTCACTGTCCGAGTAGTAGCCAACCACCCTAACATCGTCGAGCCACGGCGAGATGGAGCGGTTTGCCAGTAGTTTCAGCTTGGCCACCCGCCCGGGGTCCCACATATCTTCCCAAGGAAAGCCCATCGCGGCTCCCAGATGGAGCACCGGAATGGTGCTGAATGAGTCCGACCCTGCCTCTCGGAGTACGGGCCAAGACGACCAGGCGCCGATGGTGTTGAGGTTCCACCGCTTCAGTTGACCAAGAACCGTTGTGGCCCAAAACCGCTCGTTGTCAAAGAGGCGGGCTGCCGAGTAGGCGGGATTGTTCGCGTCAAACGCCTGTAGGGAGACACCGAGATCGACCCCAGACACGCCAAAGGCGAAGAACCGATGTCCCGAGGGCTTTCGAAGCCAACTGGTCATGGTCGACTCGTCGATCGTGAAGCGAGTGGGAAGGCGAAGGCCACCGGTGCGAGGGGGGGAGAGGTTGGGGCGAGGGCCATCTGCATCGGGTTGGCATCCGGCTCCGAGGAAGCCCAGGAAAAGAAGAGAAAGACTCGCTTTAAGCACAAGGGAAATTGGGCGCTTCATAAGAATCCGTTGGGTTCGCTTTCTCTCGGTGATCCGGGTTTGGGGGTGTGGTGATCACACTTTGGACCGTGACAATAACGGGAGCCCAGTACAAACTCCAGGACCGTGAAACCTGACATTCGAAGAAATTGTGGTCGTTACCAAGGCACGGGGTTTACCCTCATTGAGCTGCTGGTGGTCATTGCCATTATTGCCATCCTCGCAGGCATGTTGCTTCCGGCACTCGGCAAGGCAAAAACGAAGGCACAAGGCATTCGCTGTCTCAATAATCTTCGGCAATTGGGCATCGCATGGGTGATGTACGCCGATGACTATGAGCAGAAAATCGTTCCCAACGCTCCGGGGCGGAACCGCCGTCCCAACGAATCCTGGGTGACCGGGTGGTTGGACATGCAGAACGGGACTGACAATACGAACATCCTCAAGATTCGGGAAAGTCTGCTCTATCCCTATCATAACTCAGATGGAATTTATAAGTGCCCTGCCGACAAGTCAGTCTCTCGGCACCGTGGAAGCGTTTTTCCCCGGGTGCGCACGGTGTCCATGAATTCCTGGATGAACTGGGGCCGGTTATCGGGATCCCCGGGATACAAGGTCATTACGAAGACCAGCGATATGATCGACCCGTCCCCTTCCAATTCCTGGGTCTTGGTCGACGAACGGGAAGACAGTATCGACGAAGGCTATTTTGCAGTGGACATGACGGGAGCCCCCGATCAGCCGCAGCGCATCAAGTTTGTCAATTTTCCAGCGAGTTACCACAACAATGCGGCCGGATTCATGTTTGCAGATGGTCACGCTGAGATCAAGAAGTGGATCGATCCAAGAACCTCGCCTCCGATGGTTAAGGGACAACTGATGAAGCTCAATGTAACGTCCCCGAACAATCCTGACCTTCAATGGATTCAAGCTCGAACGACTTCGAAGCTGTAGCCAGAGCTCTCGGCCCTATTACGCGCAGAAAGGCAGGGAAGGCTCTCTCGTTCGACGATCAATCGCATGGGCTGATCGAGATTGACAATCCTTCGGCTTAGGGGCGGACGAGGGAATTCATGTTCCAAAGCTAGAAGGGGGCCCCGTCTTCTCTGTCATGCTTCCAACCGTTGTTGTTATACGGCATCAAGAAACAAGCCCGAGGAGTCTTGGGAAAGACTGAAGAGACGGTGGAAGCGGAAGTGCCACCAATCACTGGCCTTTCCTGGGGAGAGGGTTGGTTGGAGAATGAAAGAGGCGAGAATAGGAGAAGAGAAGGGATGAACAACCGTGACACCACCGTTGAGAACGGTCTTCCCGTGATCGATCTCAAGGATTATCTCTCGGGTCAGTCGGCGAGCAGAGGGCCCTTCGTGGCGGATCTATGCGATGCCTACGAAACCATTGGGTTTGTCGGGGTTAAAGGGCATGGAGTAGAGGAATCCCTGGTGAGGGTGATGTATGAGGCCGCCTGGCGTTTTGTCGGATTGCCTGATGAGGTCAAAGCCCGCTACCATCGCGCCGATCTCTTCGGGCAGCGAGGCTATACGCCAAAACTTCAAGAGCACGCCAAAGGGGCGTCGGTCGGGGATCTCAAGGAGTTCTATCACATTGGAAGGGAGGCGAGTTGCTCACAAAGCGAGGATGCCGGATATCCGGAAAATGTTTGGCCCGATGAAGTGCCTGAGTTTCGTGATCACGCCATCAACCTGTTCGAGGCCCTCGAAACCCTCGGCCATCATATGCTCGGGGCCATCTTCCAGGGGCTTGGCGTAAAGGATCGGTCGATCCTGGAGGCCACGCGGTTGGGCAATTCCGTCCTGCGGGTGGCGCACTATTTCGGGATCGACGATCCGGACTCCATTCCCGAGGGCGCGGTGAGGGCAGCACCCCACGGGGACATCAATCTGATCACCCTGCTCGTCGGGGCCAGTTCAGAGGGACTCGAATTGCTTCGACGAGATGGGACCTGGTGGCCGGTTTCGGTGTCCCCCGATACCATTGTCGTCAATGTCGGAGACATGTTGGAACGGTTGACCAATGGACGCCTGCGATCGACGATTCATCGTGTGGTCAATCCCCCTCGCGAAACGTTGAGTGAAGCCCGCCTTTCGATGCCCTTCTTTATGCACCCCAAGGCCTCGATGGATCTTTCGGTCATTCCCTCCTGTCTTTCTGATAATGACGCGAAACGGTATGCCGACATCAGCGCAGGGGAATTCCTCGATCAACGCCTTGGCGAAATCGGACTCAAATGAAACCGCTCCCACCAGCCTCGATTGATGCGGTCCGATGATCGAGCGGAGGTGCCGAGCCCTGCGTCAGAGGCCTCTGGCATTGATTGACACTAGGGCACTCCAGTCATCTCCTCGTCGAGCACGAAGCCGTAGGGTGGCCTCTGAGCTCAAGACCAGGCCGGTCTCAGGCACTTCCAGAGCTTTCTCATAGAGGCCCCCTCCGACGATCCGTGGATCCTTTCCGTCGGTCGTGTAAAAGGTTGGTCTGGTCGTCGGCAGGATCTTGATTCGATCCTCGCCCAGCGGAATCACCTCGGGGGGGGCGACATCGGAGATGACACCGTGGGCAAACAGCTGGGCCTGCACAATGCCACTTCGCCTTGGGAAATGGTCCTCGAGAAGTTCATGAACAACGGGATACCAATGGTCTTCCCGATTGCGTGGAGGCGTCGCAGGCGATCCTTTCCCTCCGGAGGGCGTGAATCGAGAATCCCCCCAACGAGCGGACTCGCAAATCACCGCCGACTCCAACTCGAAGACCCTTTCCCGGAAACGTTCGATGACTCGTTCGGGCGAGAGGGTTCCTCCCGTCGAAAAATGGTGGTGGACCCGATCCCCCACCCGGACTCGAAACTCCGCGTTTTCCAGGCATTGCTGATAGATCCACTGAGGATTGCTTCCTCCGTAATCGTGACCGGCGTAGAACGGTCCGGTTCGATCTTCCCGAACGTCTTTGAAGGTATGCTCGGCATCCCAGATGAAAAAGCGGAATCCGTCTCGGGAATCCCGATTCCGAATGCCATACCAATTGTTGGCTCCCATGTTACTCCCCCAGGCGGAGACGGGACCGTCATAGTTGCCCGAGTAAAAAATGATCAACATGTAGTCGATTAAATTGTCGACATCGAGCAGACATTCCCCTGATGGGTTGCGGCTTCCGTCGGCGAATCGGCCAAGCATCTCAAAATAGCTTTCGTTACTTTCCAGGCCGTTCTTGGCATGCTGCCAGAGTCGTTTCCATGCCTTGAGGTTGCCGTCGTTCGCCATCACACCAATTGAATGCCCCGTCTCGGGATCCAGGGATCGGCCTTTCTTAACCGAGTCGTAGCTCGATTTGCGGCCCCCAAAATAGTTCGCCCCGTAGGACGCCTTGATTCGCTCGCAGGTGTTGTAGAGGCCCCAATACTGCCCATTGATGAAGAGATGGCAGAATTCACCCCTGGCGGACGGTTGACCGGTCGCTCGTTGAAGATCTCGTGCGAATTGATCTCTCAAAAAATTGGCTTCCTCACTGCCCAAGTGCCAACCGTAGTTTTGAAAGGTGCGAAGGTCCAGGTGATCGAATCGGTCGCTGCCTTCTTTCCCAAAGAGAGGAAACTCCAGTTGGCTGGGGCCGTATTGATCCCGGAAGAAAAGGCGGAATGAGTGTTTGGGATTGTTGGGGCGTCGACTAAAGCCTCCCCGGATTCGGAGTCCACAGTCGATTTGAAAACCTTCTGACTGCTGGAAGGTAAAGTATTCCAGGGAACAGGGGCGTTCCCACTCCCGGCCGTCGCGCTCGGCATTCGCATAGATGCCGCTCCTGTTGTCGAAGAGGGCATCGGTGGGCACGACGATTGAAAAACTCGGCAGGGAGTAAAAGCCGTCAACGATCTCGGAGGCATAGCGAGGATCGGAGACAACCCGAGCATCCATTCCGTAGTCCACCTTGTTTTCCCCCCAGGTGTAGGGGAAGGAAGGGGGGGGGAGCCCGTCAGGGGATTGTCTCAATACATCGTCCACAATGAGATAAGTTCTTGTCGAGACGCGTGAGGGAAGGAAACCGGGTTTGATGGCGATGGCTCGAATGACCGTGCTTTCTCGAATCGGCAGGGGCTCGCGGTAGATGATTCCGTGTTCGGCTGTCGGTGCCGTTCCGTCCACGGTGTAGCGGATTTCCGCGTCGCTTGTTCTTGATTGGAGCTCAAGCTCAAACCCTTGAGATTGCCACCCTCGGTCTTGACTGAACGACACTTTTTGAGCGCGGCCCCGGTAGGATGGTGAATTGGGACGTCCGGGAGTTGGAGCCAGATATGAGAGAAACCCCGAACGTTGAGCGGGTAGTGATTCCGGGAAGGGGATCCCGAACGCCAGATCCGCCTTCTGAGCGGGGTAATCCGGGGCGTATTCATGAATGGGAACCTGTCCCTCCTTCGTGATCAAGCCCAAATAGCCCCCGTCTTTCGCCAGGGAGAAGTTGGTGTGAAGTGGCTTTTCGCTGTCTCGGCGATCCTTGCCCGACAAAAAGACCACCAGTCGCTTCCCCGGGGGCAGTCGCTTGGGAGGAAACTGCCAGCGATCCCTCTGGGAGCGCTTGTCGGTCAGAAACAGGGCTGAGAGATCGACTGCTTGATCTCCGTAATTGAGGAGCTCCAACCAGTCGGATGAGTCCCCGTCCTCATCCCTCAACCCCGCATCATTCACTGCAACAAACTCACTGATCGCAATCGTCAGGGTTGATGGCGCTGGAGGGGCGATCTTCGTCTCCTGAGCGTGAAGGAACAGGGGGAGCAATAGAAGGGTGCTGAACCCGATTTGAAGTCCTCGGATCACCGTCATCGGTCAGTAGCTGGTTGTTCTGCGGCCCGAATGGCTGCTAGCTCCGATGGGTCTGCTTTCCCGTCGTCATTGCGGTCGAAAGCCTTCCAGTAGTCCCTTCGGCGACCGGAGGATCTTCCCTGTTGCTTGCGTTCATCCTCAATGCCCGCCACGGACCGAAGAATATACCGGTCATATCCGTTGAGTTTTCGATCGGTGAGCGAGGCTTTCACCTGGTTGATTTCTTCGTCATTGAGTTTGCCATTGTCATCCCGGTCGTATTCCGCGATCACTCGTTTGGACTCAGCAGCTCGCGCCGTCTCCCATTCGTGGCCATCAAACCGCTCATTATGGTTGGTATCATACAACTTCAGCCAACGGCTAGGCGGGCGACTTTCACGACTCCGTCGTCCTCCCCTCTTTCGCCGTTCCTCCTGGACCCAACGAGTGCGTTCCTCAGCGACCGCTTTGGTGGCTCGACGGACAGCTTCCCTTTCCGATGGGTTGAGGTAACCATCTTGGTCGCTGTCAAATCGCTCAAGCATCCGATTGCGCATTTCGGAGAGCGGGTTGGGGCCGGGGTTCTCCGGGTTGGGGTAGAGAAATGGCCAAGGCACTTGTCCTTGGCAGTGCCAACCGTTGAGAACAACAACCAACAGGCAAAGTTGAATGGCCTTCATCACAATGGACTGTTAACGATGTCTTGAACCGATCGGGAAGAGCGTTATTCCCGCTGAAGTGAATCGGATTGTCAAGGAGTTCTCGTTTCAGGGAGAGCGTCTGTGAGGCGTCCCGTGCGATGAAGTCCCGGCGGCCAGATCCTCGGGAGCTTACTGTGGCATCAGAGATGACGATCTTCGGGAGCCTTGACCGGATCCGTCGTATCGTTTCCGGGATTGATCCCGTGGTAGGGAGTGTCCGGACTGGAGATCGCGATCAATCCGCCATCCCGGCCTTCAAAGAGTCCGAGTTCACTCGGCGAACGGATCGAGGTCGTCTCCGGACATCGCCATCGTTTCACTCCGAGGACTCTTTCGAAGCGTGGGACGTTTGCAACTCGTAGTTGACAACCGACAACGCGTATAACGCGGCGGTCTCGCTACGAAGGATCAGGGGGCCAAGACTGATTGGCAGGGCACCCGTATTCTTGATGGCATTGAGCTCCGCCGGTGTGAAATCACCCTCAGGCCCGATCCACACGGAGATCCGTTTGGGATCTTGCGCAGCCCCAGCCCTCTGGTTTGCTAGGTGGCGTTGGGGGTGAGTGGCATCGGGTTGCAAACTGGCAACCAGAGAGAGGGAGTCTCCAGGGGCGATCGTTCCGGATATGAATTCGGCGAGGGTTGTCGGTTTGAGGACTTCCGGGAGCCAGGCCTGGCCGCATTGCTTCATCGCTTCAATGGCAATGGTTTGCCATTTCTCCTGTTTTTGAATTAAGTCAGCCTCGACGCATTGTATCACCGAACGCTCGGAAAACACGGGCACCAGGCGCCGGCAGCCCAGCTCTGTTGCCTTTTGTACGATCACATCCATCGATTTGCCCTTCGTCACGGCTTGAACCAAAGTGACCTCGCAGGGGAGTGGGGGATGGGCGTTCCGGGTAAGGACGCGAAGTAAGACACTAGATTTTTCGACATCGATGGCGCGGCAAAGTAGTTCCCCGCCTTCGCCGTCGAGGACGCTGAGTCGATCGTTGAGGCGCAACCTCAACACCTTGACCGCGTGGCGGGCATCACGGGGGGACAGTTTCAAGGTGTCCTCTCGACACTCGGAAGCCGGCAAGTAGAAGCGATGCATGAGCCGAAAGACTAGCCCGAGAAGAACTTCCTGGCCTTTTCAAAGAAGCTGGTTGAAATCGGGTTGACCTTATCATCGCACAATTCAGCGAACTTCTTGAGTTTCTCGGTTTGCTCGGGGTTCAGTTGAGTGGGGACTTCAACCGAAACGCGGACATGCAAGTCGCCGACGCCGTAACCCTGAACGTTTTTGATGCCTTTTCCCTTGAGCCGAAAGACCGTTCCCGACTGGGTGCCGGCGGGGATCCTGATTTTCGCCTGACCTTGGAGTGTGGGGACACTCAAATCAGACCCCAACGTGGCTTGGACAAAGCTAACGGGAACCTCACAAAGCAAATCGTCTTTGCTGCGCTCGAAGATTTCATGCTCGCGAACATGAAGCACGACATACAGGTCACCGCGGGCTCCGCCTCGCAGCCCGGCTTCTCCGTTGCCGGAAGATCGTAGTCGTGCCCCGGTGTCGACGCCCGGTGGGATCTTTAACTTGATGGTCTTGGTGCCTTCGATCCGACCTGCTCCCCGACATTTGGGGCAGGGCTTTTCAACCCTTTTTCCAACTCCTTCACAAGCGGGACAGGTTTGCGCGATGCTGAAGATCCCGCGTGAGGACACCACTTGTCCCCGTCCCCCGCAGGTTGAACAGGTAGTTAGTTTGCTGCCGGGTGCCGCCCCGGTGCCGTTGCACAGATCGCAGGCATCGAGCTTCGTGATCGGAACTTGCTTGGCGCAACCCAAGGCCGCTTCCTCAAAGGTGATCTCGAGATCGTAGCGAAGATCGGATCCTCGTTGGGGGCCGGACGGATCTCGCCGCCCTCCCTCTCCAAAGAGATCCTCAAAGATGCTACCGCCACCGCCGCCACCCCCTCCAAACACTTCTCGAAAGATGTCGAAGGGGTCGTGAAACCCTCCGCCACGGCCCGCGCTGCCAAAGCCCTGTGAGCGGTTGTCAAAGGCTGCGTGCCCATATTGGTCGTAGGCGGCCCGTTTCTGGGGGTCGCTCAAGGCCTCGTAGGCCTCTCCAATTTCCTTGAACTTCTCTTCAGCGGCTTTGTCACCCGGGTTCTTGTCAGGGTGAAACTTGACCGCCTTTTTGCGGTAAGCCTTTTTCAGTTCATCCTTGGAAGCCCCCTTTGAGACGCCGAGAATTTCGTAGTAATCACGCTTAGCCATGGATTAATCCTTGGTGCCTGAGCCTTGATCGGATGCGGGTTCTTGGCCTTTAGCCTTGGCAACGATCACATTGGCAGGCCGAATCAGCCGCTCCTTGAGTTTGTAGCCTTTGCGGATTTGCTGAATCACATGGCCCTCGGGTGCCTCGTCGGTTTCGTATTGGGAGAGGGCTTCATGCCACGCGGGGTCGAAGACTTGGTCCCGAGCGTCGATTTCCTCCATTCCCGATTCCTTGATGACCTCCTTCAATTGTTTGTGGACCATCTCAATGCCCTGCTTCAGGGAGTCAATGGTTTGGGAGGTCGCCCCTTCGGCAGCTGACATCGCCATCTCAAAATTGTCCAGGGTTGGAATCAAGGATTCGAGAAGGGATTCGTTGGCGTATTTGATTGCCTCGAGGCGGTCGCGCGCCGCACGCTTCTTGAAATTGTCGAACTCTGCGTTGAGCCTGACAAAGCGGTCCCAGTTCTCGGTGGCTTTGTCGCCCGAGTCGACGAGTGCCTGATATTCCTCGCCGGTCAAGGTCACGGGGGGGAGGGGTTTCGCTCCGCTTCCCTCCTGTTTCGGTTCGGGATCACCCGCGGCTTTACCGCCTGGCGACTGATTCTCCGCAGGCTCGATAAAATCCTCGCCTGGGTTTGAGTGATTTTCGTTCTTCTGGCTCTTATCCTCGCTCATCGTTGTCTGATTTAGTGAACCGTCTCCGCGATTTTGCGGAGTGCTGGGACTAAGAATACTTGGGGGCTCGCGAGCGTTCGCAGCGGGTAAAATACTCCCGAGGGGTTGGAATCTCGTCTCGTTGACCCTAATCCTAGCCCGGACTAGCACCTCGGACCTCGTCAATGTAGCCGAAGCCGCTTGAATTTCAAGAGATCCCTTTAGCCTTTGCTCTCCGAGATTTCCTCCGCCAATTCCTCGGCCGGATAGGACCATATCTCAGCCAAGGTAGGGTGGTAATGGGGAACCTTGGCCAACTGATGGACGGTCATTCGCGCGGACATTGCCACCGTTATTTCGTGGATCAACTCGCCACCAACCGGGCCGACGCAGGTGCCTCCCAAGATTTCTCCGGAGCGTTCATCTGCCAGGAGCCGAACGAATCCGAATTGAGAGTTCATGATCATCGACTTGCCATGATCGTTGAACGGGTAGCTGGCCGTCCGGTAGGGGATTCGACGGGATTTCGCCTCTCGCTCGGTCAAGCCGGTCTGTCCCACTTGAGGATCGGTGAAGACAATACTGGTGAGAAGACGATCATCGATTGAGTGTCGGAGCTCGGGGTGGCAAATATTCTCGGCGGCGGCTTCTCCCTGGGCGATCGCCACATGAACGACATCGTGAGGTCCGGTACAGTCTCCCGCCGCATAAACGTTCGGAACCGTCGTCTGCATCGCCTGATTGCACAGGATTCGACCGCTGCGTGTGTCGATGTCGACGCCAATCCCGTCAAGATTGAGTCCGCTTGTATTAGGAGAGCGACCTAAGGCCATCAGGATGTGCTCCGCCTCCACAGCGCACGGTTTCCCCTCGTGGATGAACCGGATTTGTTTCCCCGCCCTTGTCGGGCAGGCATCGATCAATCGGGTGCCGGTGTAGATCTCCATCCCCTCGGCCCGGAGAGCGGCTTCGATTTCTTTGGCAACCTCCGGATCAAACTCCTTGAGTAAGTTGGAGCCTCTTTGAACGAGGGTCACTTGGGTCCCCATCCGCTGGAAAAATTGAGCCAACTCCACTGCCACAGCCCCCCCTCCGAGCACGATCAACGAGGATGGTTGTCGAGGCAGGTTCAGGGCATCGTCACTGGTGAGATAACCGGTATTGGCGAGGGCGGGCAGGGGGGGAGGACTGACCTGCGAGCCGGTGGCAACGACAAAGTGTTCCGCCGTCAGGGTGCCGTTCGACGCGAGTTGGACGGTGTGGGGATCGAGAAAGGACGCGGAATCACGGATGAAGGTGAAACGTCCGTCATTAAGTTGTTGCTCGCGATAGGATGCAAATTCGTCGATCAGTTGGTTCTTCCGGGCCATCACCTTCTCCCAATCGGGTTCCACCGTCAAAATATTGATTCCCCAGACAGATGCTTCCCGAGCCAGGTGGGTCACCTCCGCGGCGTAGAGAAGGGTTTTTGTGGGCATGCAGCCCCGGAGAATACAGAGACCTCCCACTCGCTTGCCGTTTTCTACCACGGCCACCCCCTTTCCTAATGAAGCCGCCGTGCGGGCGGCGGCGTATCCACCGCTTCCTCCTCCGACAATAATCAGATCATAGTCCCTTTGTGTTTTGTTCATCGTTTCTCAAGTGTTGGAATTGAAGGGGGCAAAATGACGATTCTCGATGAAATGGTCCAATCCGAAGTGAGACGTTTCCTAGATTTTGTTAGTTCCGGCATGCGATCTGCTATTTCTTAGCCCTGTGGGTTTTTGACCCGCAACGAGCCGTAGGTTAAATTATGGCTTGCTCGGTTTGAGCGATCGTTTCATTCAAACCGAGCCGGCAACGGGTCGCGATGCTATGAAAAAGAGACATTTGAAGGCACTACTCTCAATCACACCGTCCCTGAAATGGCTCGGAATTCTGATTGTCTGCCACTCGATATCGGCCGAGCCCGTTATTCTGAGTTTCCGGCCTGTCAATGGCGTAATCGAACTGGAAACCACGCTTGATCAAGGATTTGATTATGTTGCGCTCCGACTCCGCAATACCGTTGATGGAGCTGACCAGGTGTGGGTCTCAAGCTCCGTTCCGGAGCGGGCTAGTCGGGCCAGTTTTCGATGCCCCCTCCCCCCCGAATCCTTCTTTCTTGTCGTCGAAACCGGTCATGGAGCACCTCCCATCGGAGCCCTTTCTGGGGGCGGTCACGTGGATTTTGTGATCCCAGAGATCGGCGGCGGAGCCATGGGCGTCGAGTCGCGTCCTTATCACACGCTGAGCCGGTTGGGATATGGCCCGAGCACGGCTGACCTAGAGGAAATCGAAACGCTCGGTGTGGCCAGTTACATCGAACGCCAATTGAACCCCGAAACCATCGAGGAAAGCGATGGACGCCTTGGCGAGTTGGCGGATGAAGCCTTCAAGACGTATCGACCTGGTCGGGACACGGTCGTCATCCCTAGGGAGGCGGATCTCACGTTCTTCAAGGGAAACGCTCCCGTGCCCAATCAATGGAATGCCCTTGAATTTGATGATTCGGGTGAGGGCTGGCTGCAAGGAGCGACCCCAATCGGAAGAGGCCGGGGGGGGCTTGCAACGAAGTTGGAGGACATGCAAGACAACGGAAACCAACCGGGATACCTATCGGTGTTCATGCGCATCGAGTTTTTCCTCGACGATCCCTCCTTGCTCCAGAATCTGATTCTGAGAAACATCTACGACGACGGATTTGTCGCCTACCTCAACGGAAAAGAGGTCGCCCGGGACAATATAGAGGGGCACCGACCTGGGCGTCAGATCATGGCGACCCAAGGTTTCAAATACCCTCGTTGGAAAGAGTTTCCCCTGGATGCGGACGATTATCAGTTGGTTGCCGGAAGAAATGTTCTAGCCATCCAGCTCCACAACTATCGGCGGACAGACTTCGACTCACTCATGGATACCACTTTGCTCTCCCGTGAGTTCCAACCGGAGCATGAGCGTCTCGAAATCGAGGGAATTGACGCTCTTCAGGACCTGCTCCATGCCCGTGGGATTTTTTCTCGCCGCCAGCTCCAGGCCGTGCTGGGGGAGTTCTGGGAGAACCATTTTACCACCGACTATGACAAGGTGGTGGAGTATCTGGATGAGCTGGAGACGATCGAAGGCCGGGACGTGATGCCTCCTAACCGTGCCGCCTACGAGGCGGCCCAAATGGAGCTCGCTGAATATCAGTTCTTCTATGACAACGCGTTGGGCAACTTCGGGGACCTTCTCCTCTACAGTGCCACCAGTCCCTCTCAACTCATTTATCTGGACAACATCATTAACCGAGTCGGTGAGGCGAATGAAAACTATGCCCGCGAGATCCTGGAGCTTTTTGCATTTGGGGTTGATAATCGCTACACTCAGTCGGATATCGAGGAATTATCTCGAGCCTTCACCGGATGGCAAATCCGCAAGGTATTTCCTGAATACCGTCCCGCCTTTCCACAGTCCTCGCTTCATCCTCCGACCACCTCGAGTTTCGAACCGGTGGACACGCCCCTTTTCGAGCGCTCGACGGGATGGAACTATTTCCGCGGAACAAGGGCACCTTCTCGCAGCAATGGGCGGGCGACGTTGGCATGGGCCACCCCCTCATTCGATGCGAAATTCTGGTTTGAAGGCGAAGCGCCATTCGGTTTCGACTTCGACAATCCGGAATCTGATCATCAGATTGCCACGAGTACGGGCCGCATGCATGGCTCCCACGTGACGACCTATTTCCGAAGGGAATTCACGATCGCCTCTCTGGAATCTTTGGAGAATCTCCTCCTTTCGATTCGATATGATGATGGCTATATCGCTTACCTCAACGGGATTGAAATCGCGAGAAGCGAAACCATGGAGGAGGCCGGCCGCATTGCCCACCATCGCTTCACCACACCTCAGAAACATCTCGCCATTGAACCGGTGGAATTCGTCGATGTTTCCCGGGTAGTGGGCCGGCTCCGCCCCGCGCCGGCAATCAATGTCCTCGCGATTGAGGTGCACAACTCAGACGTGAGGGACACCAATTTTTATTTTGAGGCTGGGTTGGTCACGAGATCAAGGGGTGAGGGAAGTATCGATGAGGATGATCCCAACGGGGTGTGGACCTTCCGCTTTAACCCGGACGATCACGATTTCGGGGAAAAGGTCATCTTCGAGGGTACCCCCCATGAAATGCGTGTTCCGGCCGGCCGA
>DEAY01000316.1:8935-15604 GCA_002348345.1 Verrucomicrobia bacterium UBA2970 | reverse complement strand
GGCAATGATGGCGATGACCACCAATAACTCAATCAGGGTAAATCCCAGGGCGCGCTTCTGAAGTTCCGATTGAGAGTGACTTTTGCTGTTCGTCTTCATCTTCAAGAGTGATTGAGAGACATGAGGCTGAGGTTCAATAATACTTGTCAACGCCTGTAACGCTTTCTTCGCGTCAGGTGTATGGGTGGCATTAAGATCATCACCACCCTCCTTTTACTTCCCGCCACGGTAGCTGTTGGAGATTGGCATTCCACAAGAGACATGGCACTCGGGATGACTCCGGATACCGCCCCAGCGTCATTCATCCCGATCCCAAAACCTGTCTGATTTGAATATGCCCGGCAAGGACTTTTGAATCACCCCATCAGCAGGGTCCGGAGCAAGTGGCAACCGCTCCTCCCTGCCCTCCTGACTCATCGACATCCCCCTATTGCCGGTGTCATTATTCTTGAGTCAACAACGCCCCCGAATGATCTCAACAATTTCTGTTGGCAGACGCCGAAAAAGCACTAATCTCTGCCGTGCCTGTGGGCTTGGCCGGCAGCCTAATCGCGAGTCAAAGAGCCCGTCAACAATCTTGTGATTGACCCCCGCATGATGAACAAAAAGTCCCAACGATCTTTCATTGCCACCCTCGTTCTATCCACGCTCACCCTCGTCCCGGGAGACGGCGATCTCCAAGCAAGAAGCTTTCGGATGGCTTTGCTCCCCCAACCTGACGGAGATCGACTGAGCTGCACGACCTGCCATACCCGTTCCTCTGGCGGGCCTCGGAACGCCTTCGGTAACGATGTGGGCCAGTTTGTGACGAGGAACGGACGGCAAACGTTCTGGGCACAGGTATTTGAATTGGACTCAGACGGGGATGGCTTTACCAATGGCCAGGAGCTCGGCGACGCGGATGGTGATGGCCAACAGGATCCCGGAATCACCCGGTCGGATATCACCCACCCGGGAGATGCCGGCAGTTTTCCCGTCGTTCCTCCGTTCTCACCCGGCTCGCTTGAGGACGCTGGTTTGAGCCGCATCGTGGCGGACACGATCCTGTTCGACACCGGCGAAAACAATCTGGACAATTGGGAGCCCTTCAGCAGTGTGATCGGGAACAGCATCTTTGTGGTGGAGGCGAATACCTTTGCCGATGACGGCGAGTTCTCGAATCAAAACTACGCCCTCGCGTTTCAACACGTGGATGGCAGAGAGGTCGTCACTCGACCTGCTTTTTCGGGTGACGATGGCAATCCCTATGCGGGACCAATCAATGGCTCACGCCAGAATGGTAATCCCGGGCGCGTCGCCGGGGATCGACGCCCTGGTTCGATGAATTACATCGTGGGTGGGGAAGCCTCTCCGCATCTGTTCGATCCCTTTCAATCGGATGACCGTTGGAACCTCGGTTTCGACCGGGGCGAGGGTGGCCGCTACGGTGCCGTGCAAACCTTTTCAATCGCTCCGGAGTCCCTGGCAGCCAGTCCGTTGAGCCATGCCCTAGATGCGGTGAACGGCCGGCAGACTTCCGGTGCCTCGGATAATGTAGGTGAAATCGGTCGGTTTGGCGGCGATGTCACCGCCCTGGATAACGGGAACTTTCTCGTCGTGGTCGACGATCGATCCGGTGTGCATGCCACCGAGCGATCCGCGACCGGTGTCATCCTGGCTCCCGACGGGTCGGTGGTGAAAGAATCTTTCGTCGTGGCCAAGGGCCAGATTTGGTCGAACATCACCGCCTATCAGGGCGGGTTCGCGGTGCGGTTGGGCCCGGTCCTGTATTTTCATGACAATGACGGCACCCCGACGGGACAGGTCGACATCGTGAATGATCTTCCCCTTGCGCTATCCAATCCGGAGCCTCCATCAGTGACGTTTGACACCGGGCGGGGTGACGGAACGAGAATTGCCGGACACATTAACAGCCCTTTTGTCTTTCTCGCGGGCGCGATGGGAATTCTCGATGAGACGGGATTCGCGGTTGAGGATCAGGATGCCAATGAGGTCCGGATCATTCGGGTGGCCGCGTTCGACACTCGCCGTTCGGGAGCGGACAGCTTTGTCGGCACCACGGTGGTCAACGAATTGGCTACCGACTTGGGAGGCAGCGAATCGCAGAGTTTTCTCCCCGAATTGGGCCGGACCAATCTCGCCGTGGATGCGCTCAACCGGGTTGCCGTGGCATACGAGGGCACGCAACGCGATGAGTTCGGTGATTCACTCGGATTGCCTCAGACCTTCGTTCGCGTCCTGGCCTTTGATGCAGGAAGCGGTGAGTTCACCCCCCTCACGGCAAGCTTCTTTGCCTACCACAATCAGAATGATGAGGATATTCGGACCATCCGCCCGACGGTGGCGATGACCACCAAGGAAATCCTCGTGGCGGGCAAGGGAGAGATTAACAGCGACAACCTTCCTGATCAGGGGCCCGACACCCCATCTCAAACCACCTTCTTCACGGTTTTCCGCCATCCCGATCCACAGGAGGATCCAACACCGGCTGTGGTTCTGGAGGCCCCCGAGTTGGCCATCAGCGCCAACGCGGGTCAGATCACCATCACCTGGGAGGGTGGAGCGACGCTCATGAGTGCGGACACCCTCAGCGGGCCTTTCGAAGTGGTGGATGGAGCCGCCAGTCCGTTCAGCACGCCGGCCGATCAGGCAACCGCCTTCTACATTCTGCATCATCGCCCCTAGCCCTTTGGGTGACACCGAGGGTCCGGAACGGAAGGAAAACACCGCCATTGTCGAGAGTCGCTGCCCAAGAAGGGATTCAACGGCCAACCGATTGCCGCCGGGTAGCGGACGGATGGCTTCCGTTTACCGGACTCACTTCGCTCTGTTTCAAATTGTATGACCATGCCAAATGAATGGGCCGCCACCAGGCGGTTTTTGATCGCGATCACCCTGCCTCGAGTGGGAGGGCAACGCTCGTTTTCGAGATCGCACGGGGGCTTTGTCCTGGGATCCATAACCCTGCTCATTGCTTTGATGACCGCCTCCGCGGCCGAGCGACAACCTGAGGAGCGGAAACGATCGAACTTTTCCACCCGGTTTGCTGGAGAGTATCGCTATCAAACGTCGAGTGATCTGAAGGCAGGGACGAATTTTGAAGTAGAACGATTTGTCTCGCAGGCGTCATTGGCCTACCGACCCAGCCCGCGCAGGAGTTTGTCATTAAGTTTGAGCTATTCCCGGGATGCCTACGACATCGCCGTTCCCAATGCCGCCGGCGGATTCAATCCTTGGGGAGAAATCGACACGGTCGGGTTGAGCCTTCCCATTATCTGGGGGCTCACGGATCGTTGGACCCTCCTGGGGATCCCCATGATTCGTGGGACCGCTGAATCGGGGGCCGATTGGGGGGATGCCATCACCGGCGGCGGGATTGTCGGGTTCTCTTACCGGGTGAGTGATTCCCTCAGCATTGGCCCCGGCCTCGGGTTGCTTACCCAACTGGAGGATCGGGTGAACCCGTTCCCTGTTCTCGTCGTCGATTGGACCTTCGCCGATCGGTGGACACTGGCAACGGGGCGGGGATTGGGGGCGTCTCAGGGACCGGGGTTGCTCCTGAGCTATGCGGCAAGCGAAACCTGGACCCTGTTGCTGGGAGGCCGCTATGAACGATTCCGCTTTCGACTTCGAGGGAATGGCGCCGTGCCCGATGGGGTTGGAGAGGATCGAGGCCTCCCCTTGTCCCTGGGCGCCCGCTACCGATGGAACCGCGTCGCCACCCTCACCTGCTTCGCCGGGGTCAACGCCGCCGGTCGGATCCTGGTGGAGGACGCCTCGGGCAGTGACCTCTTCTCCAGCAATTACGACCCGGCCCCGTTCTTCGGGGCAATGGCAAGTTTCCGATTCTGAGGAAGGGCTTCGCTTTCGGACGCCTCGACGGGCTGACGGATGCAGTAGACGTAATCGGCTCCTCTCAGGATCAACGCGCGATCAAGGACGGCCGGCGTGGACCAGAACAGATCCTCAATCGTGTTTTGCCGGAGCACCTTGAAGTCGGGACCGGTCTGGATCACGTGAGTCGTCCCCCCCTCGTCGAGGGCATAGAGCTCATCATCCGCAACCCAGAGGGAGGCGGCAATCCGCTCGGCGGATGGAAGCCGCTCCTGATAGAGCCGCTCGCCGGATGACGTATCGAAACAACTCAGGATACCGGTTCCCGCGCTGATGTAGAGAAGTCCCTTGTAGGCGACAGGCGAGGAAAGGCCGGGTCCGGAGCCGGTTCGGGCCCAAGGAGAGTATTTGGAGGGCTGCCCCTTCTCGTAAGGAACCCTGCCGGTCGCTCCCGCTTCCACCGTCGTCAGGGGCCCGGCGCTTCCCGGCCCAGAGTTTCCGAAATAGATCCGCTGCGCATCAAAGGCCGGGCTGGCGGAAAAAGAGCCCCCGAATCCGCTGAGTTTCCACAACTCCTCCCCGGTCCCGGGTGCGAATGAAGTGACGGTGTCAGCGCCACAAACGATCAGTTCGGCTCGAAGATGGTTCTGCCAGAGGACGGGCGTGCTCCAACTAGTTCGGGTTTCGCGATCAACCCGCCACCGGTCTTCTCCCGTCCGGGGATCGATTGCCAGGACAAAGGATTCTTCGTCGTTATCGCATTGCAGGTAGAGGAGATCCCCGCCGATGGAGAGTGAACTCCCCGCTCCGAAGCCGTTTCCCGCCTTGAACGCACCGATGTCGCGCGCCCAGAGCTCTTTCCCAGCAAGATCGGTGGCGGCGATGATTCCGGCGGCAGCAAAGTGAGCGAAGACGGCTTCGCCGTTGGTGGCCGGTGACCCGGTCGCGTAGGTGTTTGAGGGGTGGATCGTGAATTCAGGGGTACGGGTCGCCAGGGTCCGACTCCACTGGAGCGCCCCATCCGCGAGGTTCAGACAGTGCAGCTTGAAGGCGGTTTCGGTCATCAGCTTCTCCGAGTCCTTCCGGTAGGAGCGCATGGATGAGACACCGCGTCGAAATCCGCTGGGCCGGGGCTGGCCGGGAAACTCCGCTGCGGTCACGAAGACTTGCTGACCCACTACAATCGGGGACGACCATCCCTTGCCTCCTACCTTCGACCTCCATGCCAAGTTCTCTTCATTGCTCCAGATCGGCGGAAGTTGAACCCCCTTCACAACCCCCGATCCTTCCGGCCCTCGGAATTGAGGCCAGGTCTCGGCGACCAAGGGTCCCGCCATTGTGGCGACGAGTGTCATCATTATAGACTTCATCTACTGCTACCTTCCCTGCTTGCCCCAAATGTCAAATCATCTTCCGACAAAAAGGCAGCCCCTTCCCATGAAGATTAAGGATGTTCGGCGGGTGTCAGGTTGACGATTTGCCTTCCATTCCCCTCAAAAAGGCCCCGTTCTTGCCAGAAAGGCTCCATTCCTCTCCGAAATTAAGAACGGTGATCGGAGACTCAATGGCTCGTGACTTCCGGGGACTGGCGGGCATTGGAGTTCGATTGAGGGCATTCCTTGACCATGACGCCGATCGCCTCTTACGCAATTGGGCGGGAAGGATGGACTGTCCGTTCCAAACCGGGAATCCCGATTATGCTTTCCAGAAATCCTCTTGTCCCTAGCATCCGGGGACTCACACGAGGCCAGCAACGAATAATGAAACCAACCACTGCCGTGTGCGGATGTGTCGTCGCCATGATTGGGTTGACCATCACCTTGAGCCTCTTTGGACAAAGCCGTCGGGGTGGAATCATACACCCTTTTCCCGTCCTGGCCGCGCTTGATGCCGATGGAAATGGGGAACTCTCCAGCGCCGAAATCCAGGAAGCAACCGCCGCACTCAAAACCCTCGACACGAATCAAGACGGCAGACTGACCCAATCGGAATGGCGTCCTGCCATCGGGATCGAGGGAGGACCGGGAGATCGTCGACCCCAAAATCGGTCCGGCGCCCCGTTCACCCAGCCATCAACACCACTTCCCCCGCTGGCAGAGAAAATTGAGGGCGTGTCGACCGGTGAGATTCTTCAACAATTCGGGGCCAAAGGAAGGGCTGGGACAACCGAACGCCAATTGGCCAACTACCGCCGTGTCTTTGGGTTCACGGATACCGATCAGGATGGGCAACATTCACAAGAAGAGTACATTGAAAACGGAACTTATCTGACTCCCCGCTCACGACGGGGTATTTTTCAGGCATCGGACTCAAACAAGGACGGCTTCGTCTCCGAGGCGGAGTATGTCGAAAACCGATTGATCACGGATGAAGCAAAACTGATCTTCAATGAAATGGACGCCAACGGAGACAGCAAGTTGACCGAGAGGGAGCTTCTGGACAGCGGGAAGCTCAATGACAGGCGGTTGGCAAGTGGGGTTTTCAAGGCGCTGGACACCAACGGGAACGGCGAACTGATCATTCCCGAGTATCTCCGCGTTTGGGGTCGGTGGGCCCGGCATTAACCCTTTTTTTCGTTCATCGGAGGCATTCACGCAAGTTGAGGCCAACCCGAGTAGCCCGATGGAGTGAGAGCCAACGGCCTGAAGGATCGATACCCTGTCAAATCTCGAGACTCATCCTCGGATCCCCCCCCCAACCCAGCCGTGATCAAAATGGGGATCGACATCCCCGATGGATTTTTCTGCTTCCCCAATGATTCACCGACCCGGTCCCCCAAGCTTGGGAACTCCCTGGCCTGAATTTCTGACCGCTCCCAAATGACTTGGAATTCAA
>DEAY01000316.1:6166-8533 GCA_002348345.1 Verrucomicrobia bacterium UBA2970 | reverse complement strand
GGTGACGGCCTAGTGGGTTCTCGCGTGGTTCAACTGCCTCTTGAGCTCGGAAAGCCCTTTCTCCCACGTAGCGAGGGAGATGGCGTCCTGATGAGTATTACTCGCTTCAACCGTGGCCTCGCGAATCTGATGCGCCCACGTGTCCAGAAGCGAATCCGCCACCGCCTCGGAAAGAGGCCCTTCCATCAGCCTGGCCTTCTGTCCGGCGTATTCAGCCTCAAAACTCGCCCACCCTCTCGTCAGTTTGTCACAAGCCGCAGAACGCTGGGCCAGACGGAACGGGCCATGACTGAAGGGAGCGCAGTTTGCACTGACCTCGCCCCATGGGTCTGCGATCGGAGTCACCGGATTGGCATCGTTGATGATATTCTCGAAGGCGTTGTCGAGATCCCAAGGGATCAAGTGAAGTTGTTTTGCCGTGGGTTCTTCATACCAGTAGTAATTGTGGTTCATGCACTCTTTGCCCATGCAATACCAATGAAAGGGACCATCGTCATTGCGAATCGCTCGATCGACCGCAGCAAAGGCCAGGATCTCGTCCAAATTCATCCACCGCGCGATGAGATTGGGGAGTTCGGCGTCGGTGACTGCAGAGAGTTTTTCTGCAAATGCCTTCATGAACTGGACGTTTGGGTTCGTCTTATCATTCGTTTTTAGTTTCTCGAGATAGACAGACTCCTCCTGTGCCTGCCCGTCTGCATTGAGAGGCCAGACCTCCTTGTAGACATTGCCTTCGCCATCCTCGAAATGATGGCGAGCGAATTGCCCGTCAATCTGTTCGGTGAGCGCATACAGCCCTGAGTACGTTCCATTGATGAACAGGCGAGCGTGAACGGAGCGAGGCGCCGGAACGCCCATCTTCCGGAACAGCCAATAGCCCAACCGTTCGCGCATTTGCGATCGGTCCTGGTTTTGGGAATGAAACTGAAGCTTGTTGAGACCGTAGAACTTCTTAGCGGTTCCGTAACGGTTGATCTTGACCTTCATCGACAATTTGGTCCGCGTCTTGTACCCCGACGGCCGCATCGGATTAAACGATGAAAGCCCACCGACCCAGGCGCCTACGGAGCCTTTATATCGAATGCCAACCGGACTGATGGTTTCTCCCTCAAAGGTGAGGGTTCCCTCGACATACTCTTCAGCTGCCGGATCGGCGTCGAGCTTGGCGTAGGCGGTGCCCGGGATGCGCAAGTCAAAGGTGTGGAGTCGGCCCTGATCAAAAATATAGTCGGAATCGAGAGTCAGATACCGCTCCCGTCCCGAGGGAACGATGGTTTCGATCTCAAAGTCCGGATCCTGTGTGACGGGCGCTTGGGCGGCATCCTTTGGATGACTCGTGTCGGCACCTCGCAGCATCGTTGCGATCCCGGGCCGCACGGCCTGGATCCGGTCGTAATCCAACACGAGTCCCATTGGCGAGAGCATGCCTCCAACCAGATCGTAGATGGGTTTCAATGCCTCCCAGGGGGTTTCGGCAATCGTCAGAGCGGTCGCGCCACTATTGTTCGCAACCGTCGAATCCGCCCCCTTGTCCAGGAGGGCCTGAACAATTTCCGGATGAGCAAAAAAGGCCGCGCTGATGAGCGCCGTGGAGCCATCGTTGTTTCTGATGTCGAGATCCGCGCCGGCTTCGATCAGCACCTTCGCAATCTCGCCGTTCCCAAATACAACCGAGTTGATGAGTGGGGTGCTCTGGCTCATCGCATCCCGTTCGTTCAGGTTGGAGCCCGCTGCAACATGTTGCTTGACAGCCTCCAAATCCCCCGTGATGACAGCCGTTTGAAGATCGACGCTCGGCGGGGCGGGAGGGGGCGTCGGCGGGGCGGGGTTGCCACACCCAATCAAGACGGACAGGAACATCAGCGGGAGGGCCGCTCCGCAGAACATTGTTGGTGCGATCCTGAGAACCATCGCGGACCCTAGGATCAAGGCAGGCGACTTGTCGATCTCAAAGACTAGGCCGGCTGGTCATGGTCATGATCCAACCATCCGCTCCCGGAAGCCCCCCCCTTTCCAAACCGGATCAACGATCCCGGGGTTCTATCGGAATTCATGACCCTGATCTACCGGCTACCGAGCCCCAATCGAAACGAATCTCCCTTCTTGAAAAAGGCTCACCGCTCCTGGGGGGTTACAAAGTGCCGCGAATTCCCCGGGAGTTTGATATGCCAACGAACTGTATGGCCGAATTTCATTATATTTAATAGCTACTACAACTCATAGTTCGCTTGGGGGAATTCCCCCAAAGGAATATCTCGAGCAAGCTGCGAGAGAACCGAAAAAGATCGGCTTCATCGAGAATCCTCTAACTGCGGGTGTTCATTGATCGGGGTCAGATCATTCCAGGTCGATCACTGGCAACAACCT
>DEAY01000316.1:0-5822 GCA_002348345.1 Verrucomicrobia bacterium UBA2970 | reverse complement strand
GAATTGCCCTCTTCCAGAGGCCAGGCGAAGCCGATGGCATCGGTCAGACGCAGCCGCTCAAGATCGATCTCCAGTTGCCCCCAAAGGCCCCAACCCTCAAAGACAGCCAACCCCCCCGCCTCGGTGAAGCGCACTCATTGGATCTCGCCCAGATCCGTCGAGAAGCGATAGCTTCCCGAGAGGAACTCCCCATCCACGCGGAGCACTTCAAACCGAAACTCGTTCGCCTCCGGCTCGGAGGGGAGGCTCACCCTGCCGACAATTGATTGCGTTTGTCCATGGCATGGCGTTCGAATGAGAGACAAAGATGCCAGGAGAGAAAGCCAAAGAAGGCATGAGGTGGAACCGTCATTATTGACCCATCGCATGCCGCTTTGAAAGCAGATTGGCTTCCATTCTCAACCGTGAGAATCTCCGGGCATCGCCCCGAGTCAGCCTCCTTGATTCCAATCATTCCAATCCTGAAAAACCGCTCCCCGGTAAAACCGACCGGGACTGTCTTAGAATAGGGAGATCAAATAAGGCGGCAACGCACCCCCTGGATGCTCCACGCGCCTTCCCTCTAGGGGTTGCCAGGCAATCGCCAATGACCTCCAAGTTGCTCATCAATGAAAAAACGCTGCCCACTCAGATGGCAAGCGCCACCGCCCCTTCCTGCCAAACCCCTTGCAATGAGAGGCTTAAGCCCTTCGATTCTCATTCATATTCCATCGGTCGACTGATCCCGCTGGGTTCAACCTCACGCTCTCAATCCAGAGGAGTCGTCTACCATCACGGAACTCATGTCGCTTATGGTGATGTCCCAATGCCCTTCAACTTTCAAGAGGGTTCAACGAGCCGTGATCAGGCACCAAAGCGGCCTTTCGAAATAGTTTTGATTACCCCCCTTGGATTGAGCCGATAGATGTGTTAGTCTTGCCGTCGCGTTTTGTTATTGATGTCACTGTGCACCTATCGGCTTCACGGGATGAAGTGCTCTTTTCTTCAATACCCAAACGATCATCCAATTCCACACTCAACTTCAGTGAGTTCCGGATCGTTTTTTTAACATGCGTTTTTATTTGAGCTTGGCCGCCATTGCCATTCTGGTTGCTGGATCCGTTTGGTGGCGGCAGGGGACCAACATAAGGGCAAGTCACCAATCGCCACAAACCGAGAGCCACGCTCCCGACGAGCCGCTACCTGAAATAAAGCATCTCGAGCCAACGAGAGCGGCGAATGGCGTCAATGGCACGCCCCCCTTGACTGCCGGTGTCAACGATGCCTCGGCGCCCGAAGATGATCCCGTTGCTCCCACGGTCCGAGAGGCAGATGGCAGGCTTCCTGAGCCTTGGGGCACCTCGAGGTTAATCGCTCAATCCGAATCTCGGATTGAGGGTCAAGGCCTCTTTCAGCGCATCACGATTCTCGAGAGTCCAGACCAACCGTGGCCGATCCGAGTCGAAGAGACCATTCGACGTCCCATGCCAGGCGGGAAGGAGAAACGCTTGAAAGCGGTCGAAATGGTGGCAAACCATCTCCTCGTTGGCTTCCCGGATGGGCCGGATCGAGCGGCAATCCAGACAGAGATCGAACAGCAAGGGTTCACCGTGACCCAGCACGAATCGGATCCTTCGCTGGTCTACATCGGACCGATCCCATTGGAGACCGATAGTCTTCCCTCAGCGATCCAACAAATCCAGTCGCAAACCTTGCCTCCGGAATACGCGGAACCAGACTATCTCTTGCGAGCGCTGGCGATGCCCAATGACCCCGCGTTCCAGGAAGGACGCCTCTGGGGGCTCCATAACATCGATGAACAAGAGGGTCGGGTGGATGCCGATATCGACGGCCCCGAGGCTTGGGACATCAAACGAGACGCGTCCGAGATCATCGTCGCGGTCATCGATACGGGGATTCGTTACACTCACCAAGATCTGGCGGAGAATATGTGGGTCAATGAAGGTGAGATCCCGGGTGATGGCCTCGACAACGACGGAAACGGTGTGGTCGATGATATTCATGGATTGAACGCACGTGACGAGGATCTCCAGGGTGATCCCAATGACGACAATGGTCATGGCACTCACTGTGCCGGGACAATCGGTGCCGTGGGGAACAATGGTCTGGGCCTGACCGGAGTGGCCTGGAACGTGCAGTTGATGGCCGCCCGATTCCTAGGAGGACCAGATGGCACAGGCAGTACGGCCGATAGCATTGAGTGCATTGACTACGCAGTCCGTCATGGGGCTCACATCATCAATGCGAGTTACGGCGGAGGCTCGCGGAGTCGCTCCGCGCTCAATGCCATCACCCGCGCACAACAAGCGGGGGTAATATTCGTCGCTGCGGCTGGTAATGAGTCGCTGAACAATGATTTGAATGCCCACTATCCCAGTGCTTACCACTTGGACAACATTGTAGCGGTCGCTTCCCATGACCGTCACGATCAGCTCTCTGGTTTTTCCAATTTCGGGGCACAGACAGTGGATATTGCCGCACCGGGAACAGACATTTATTCAACGGTCAGCACCTCTGATGATGCCTATGCAAACGAGAGTGGAACCTCGATGGCAGCGCCACATGTCAGCGGCATCTTGGCCGTTATTCGCTCCACGTTTCCCGACGATGACCCCCAATCCATCATCGACCGACTTTATGCGACCGGCGTCGAACACCCCTCCTACATTGGCCGGGTCGCAACGGGCCGCCGGGCGAACCTACAAGCGGCCCTGGAGACCGAATCGTTTCAGCCCCTTCCCTTCATCGTTTCGACCTTGGAGGATAGCTTGAATGGCCGACGCGTCTTCGATCTCGGTGAATCGCTGACGCTCAGCGTCGAGGTCCATGGAGAGGGGCCTTTCACCTACCAGTGGCAACACAATGGAACGATTATCCCATCGGCTCGGTCTTCGCGGTTTAACATCTCCTCCTTGCGCGCCGAGGACCATGGCGAATTCCAGGTACGGGTGTCTCACAGCGGGAGCAGCGTCAGTAGCCGGACTCGGATTGCAGTGAAGGGACCGATCGCCGCCATCGGTGAGGCGGTCGAGGCCAAGGAACTGGAATTCTATTCCGTGTCGGAATCCAGGTGGGAGGCCCAGTCCATATACTCTCGAGACGGTGACGGAGCAGCCGAGTCAGGCCCCATCGGGAACAAGGAGACTACGGAGATGGAGGTATCGGTTGTGGGCCCCGGCATCTTTAGTTTCTGGTGGCAGGTCGATAGTGAGGATGGCTACGACTTTCTTCGCTTTTCCGTCAACGACCAGGAGATTTCGTCCATTACCGGAGATTCCGGATGGCTCAAGGTCGAGCAACCGCTCGACGAACCGGGGCAACCATACCGCCTGAAATGGAAGTATGAAAAAGACTTTTCGGATTCGGATGGTCTTGATCGAGGGTGGGTTGACCAAGTCAGTTTTTTAGGCGATAACCTGATACCACCGACGATCGCAACCCAGCCCCATTCCATCACGGCAGCGCTCGGGAGCACCGCCACCCTGAGCGTCGTCGCCGAGGGCTCGCCACCGTTAAGCTACCAATGGTTCAAGGATGGCCAGGCGATTGCCGATGCCCTGAGTCGTGAGTTGACATTCGTTGATTTGCAGGCGAGCGATCAGGCCAGTTATGGGGTGGAGGTCACGAACGGGAAAGGCAAAGCCCGCAGTCGGGACGTGGCCGTCCGTCTTCAATTGATTGCCCCCACCATCACCCGGGAGCCAGAAGACAAGGTGCTGGACGAAGGGGATCCTCTTTCTCTTTCCATCGAAGCCAGCGGGACGGTTCCCATGACATTCGAGTGGTGGAAAGATGGGAGCGTCATTCCCGGAGCCACACTTCCGACACTCAGCATTCCCGCCACCAAGGCTTTGGACTCGGGAAGCTACCAGGCCCTCGTGAGGAACGCGGCCGGAACCGCTTCTTCACAAACCGTTTCGGTGCGGGTCAACGAAATCACCTTGTTGCCGATGATTGCGACACAACCTCAATCGATCGTCGTGAACCAAGACGAGCCCGTCGTGCTCAAGGTCTCGGCTACCGGTGACGGCCCCCTCTCCTATCAGTGGTTTCGAAACGGGGAAGCCATTCTCGGGGGGGGCGATGCCACATTGAGGATTGAGCAGGCATCAACGATTGACACGGGAACCTACAACGCGGTGGTCACCAATCCATTCGGGAGCGCCACCAGCCGTGAAGCCCACGTCGAAGTGCGCCAGAGATTGGATGACCTCGGAGCGGCCCTGGACAATCAGGAGCTGACCTGGACGACTTCAGGGAACGCCATTTGGTTTGCCCAGGGCGCGGAGACAACGGATGGCCAGGATGCGGCTCAGGCGGGCGCGATCGACCCTCTGGGAGTTTCAGCTCTCCACACATCGGTGACCGGACCGGGCTTGCTCTCATTCCAATGGAAGGTCTCGTCGGAGGAATGGTTTGATGAATTGACTTTGCTGATCGACGGCGAGTTCGCTGACGGCATCTCCGGAACCAGCGCTTGGAACAACATTCAAATTCCAATTGACAGTGGCATTCACTCGTTGAGCTGGGTCTATACAAAGGACGACTCGATCAACGCCGGGCAGGACACGGCATGGCTGGATCGCGTCGTGTTCGCCTCGACGTTGGAGGCGGCTCCCCTGCTCACGCGCCAACCAAGCAACGTCGCCTTACTGCCAAATGAGGCGGTTGTTTTCACAGCCGACGCTGTGGGTGGAAATGACATCCAGTGGCAGTGGTTTCATGAGGGCAGCCCCATTCTCGGTGCGACCCACTCACGGTTTGAAATCACATTGCCGGGTCCGGATCACGCGGGAACCTATTTTGCGGAAGCGACCAACTCATTCGGGACAACGCGGACTCGTGAGGTCGATCTCAGCTTTGTCGGGTTTGGGCAGGCAATCGCCGAGGGACTCGACGAAGATTCGGTCGTCTGGGTGAATGACGACCACAATCCATGGCGAATCGATTTTGACGAGCACATCGATCAAACCGACTCGATCAGCGTCGCCTACTCTTCAGAGGCCGACGCGACCGCTTTTGAGACCACTGTCGAGGGACCCGCGGTCGTGAGTTTCTGGTGGGCCATTGCCTTTAACGAGGAGGCCGATCACGACTTTGTCTTTCAGATTGATGGAAAAACAGCGAGTTACCTCTGGTCTCCCGATTTTGAAGATGCCTTTTGGTGGGAAGAAACCCACGTGATTCCCCCCGGCGAACACGTGCTTCGGTGGGAATTCGACGATCTGGATGAATGGACGGAGGATAGTGGCGGCTGGGTGGACCAGCTTGAGTTATCTCGCCCACCGAGCAACCCCGAGGCTTACAACCCACCCCTTGATACCAACGGTCTCACTTGGAACGCCAGTGGCGATGCGCCGTGGATCATCCTACCCATGTCGTTGGCGAGGGGGGAGAACGCCCTGCGGACAGGAGCCTTGTCGGACGGACAGTCCAGCAGCCTGTCTGTTGACGTGGATTTCGCACAACCGACCGTGGTTGAATTTGAATGGATGACGGTGTCGGAGGCCAATTATGTTTATGGCCGCTTTGATTTTTTTGTCGACGGGGTCTTGGCGGGCCGAATCGAGGATCTCGATGACGTGTTCAATGAGAACTTCGATGTTTGGTCTCCGTTTCGGTCCCATGCCTTCAGGGTCGGTGCCGGGTCTCATCGCCTGGAATGGCGCTACGAACGACTCTTCAGCATCTTAGACGGGGAGAGCATGGATGGCGGCGGCGTGCTGGATGGAATCCTGTTCACGCCTACCAGCGATGCTGCGACAGAGACGTTTTCCAGCGCGCTCGATGTGGCCCCGCGATCGCTCAACGTCTTCAACACC
>DEAY01000420.1:18507-28728 GCA_002348345.1 Verrucomicrobia bacterium UBA2970 | reverse complement strand
CCCCAACAACAGCACTCCATTACCGAAACCCAGCCAAGCGATCAGGCCCTTCATCGTAAATGGCAATGTCACCAGCCCCACACCGTAGAAGGCGCACCACCCGGCTAACCAGCCAATTCTTCGAAAATGCTCTCCCGCCACCAAGTGATTAATGAACACATTCGCCACCGCAAGCGGGCCCATGGCCATTAAGAAGAGAGGCACCAGCGAGGCGATCTCAAGCAAACGAGTTTCCCTGGAAGCCACCAGTTCCCGACCCGCCTGGGGAATCCATTGCGCACTCTCAATCCACTGGAGACCCCAGGGGAGGCTGTAGAAACCGATACCGCTCAACCCGATTCCCAACCCCACGATCAAGGTGGTCGCAATGGCGGTCTTGGCAATCAGGCCCGCGCCACGACGGGTTCCACCTTCCCGAACCAACTTTGGAAACATGACGCCGGCTATCGGCCCGACGAACATGACCCCCGCCCTTCCAGCGAGTCCCGTCGCGCCGTAAAGCCCGCTCTGTTCAATATCAAATGTGCTTCGGGCCACAAAATAATCAGCCGTCAACATAAACTGCACGATGCCGGGCCCCATTGAAAAAGGAAGCGCGCGCCAGAGCCACCTCCGCCACGCAATGTTCCGAACACCCACCCCCCATAAATCTCTTACCGACCAAGTACCGAGTCCCACAGCCAGCCCCACCCCCAAGATGGGCCCTATCATCATGATCGGGAGATTCCCACCGAACCATGCCAACATGATCCCCACCCCGAGAAAGCGCCCCATTCCATTGGCCAGCACCGTCCCGCCCAGGATCCCAAATCGTTGCCGTCCTTGCATCACGCCCATCAGGGCGGGCAGCCAAAAATAGAGAAGGACGGCGATCATCGTCACCCAAAGCGCCTTCAAATCGGCGAGCTTGAGCGTCGTCTTGATCCACGCCTCGCCGGCCAGCAGACTCAAAAAAAGCCCCACCCATCCCAACGTCATGACCACCAGGATCCCGACCAAATTCCCCGCCACTTCCCCCAAGTCAGCGGACGGTCCCCGTCTCGCGGTTTCGTATGCGAACACCGTCTGAATCCCCAGCGTTGGGAGGTTGGAGAGATTGATCACGCTGACGAAAAGAAAAAAGGCACTGTAGGATGCGGCTCCATGCCAAAGGGGAAAGCAATGAACCCCAAACATGAAGATCCCGGCCAGCGTGGTGCAACAGACCATCCACGAGCCTTGGCGGGCAAAGCTCATGAGCCTTCTGCTCCCTTGGAAACAAACACTCGTTCTAGGTCCACGTCCGCCGTCCGCTCCTCAGGGGATCGCACCGGGTTCGCACGCACGACTCCAATCAGGAGTCCCGCCCCATAAACGGCATGAACGAGAGGAAGCAGAGGGAGTGCTCCCAGCGCCACGCTGACTCGGTGGCGGAGGGCTAGCCCCATTGCACAGAAGACGGCCAGAATGGCGTAAACGAAGGCCACACCCCATACCATGGCTTGAAGGGTCGGCGGCAACAAAGGGGACACCAACCAAAGGAGAACAAATCCAAGAAAGGCGCTGGGGACAAAGTTCGGGAGTGAACCCATTGAAGGATAACGCCTTACCTGTTCGCCACGTCCCCGGCCGTAGCGGGCAATCATTCTGACAAATCCGGCAATGCTGCGTCGAGGATAACGATAGACCACCAAGTCCGGATCATAGACCATCCGGCGGCCCGCGCGCGACAATTGGTCCATCAGGGCATTCTCCTCGTTGGGATAGAGGGCTTCATCCAACCCCCCCCCTTCGGTGTAGGCCTTCGCTCGTATGGCCAGATTGCATAGAATCAGTTCCTTCTCTGAACTCGCTCGACGCGATCCCGCGGCACGATAGCGGGCTGAACTGGGTCCAAACGCGAAACGACTACTCATCACGGCGGCAAAGACCGTTTGCCAAAAAGAGCCGTCTCCCGGACAAAGGTTCGGCCCTCCCAAAACCGCCAGTTCGTCGTCCTGAAAGGCTTCGTTAAGAATGGCCAGATTCTCCTCCGAAACCAACGAGTCATCGTCGAGAAAGTAAAGAATCTCACCCTCGGCGTTTTGGGCTGCCTGGTTCCGCTGCCGACTGGGCTGCAGCCCGCGAGCCAGCCAAACCTCATAGGGAGGATGCCTTGAATCGAGCTCACGAAGAGCGGTCAACGCTGTCACGCGTTGCTGATCAGGCCGCGCCGCCACAATGATCGAAATCCGAGGACGGCAATCGTTCATGAGAACGACCTCAAAAACCGATCCAGCAAACGGGTTCCACGGCGAAGGGACGTCAGGGAGATCCACTCGTTCGCCGTGTGGGCTTGAGCGATATCGCCCGGACCAAACACCAAACATGGCACCCCGGCTTGAGCAATGATGGCCGCATCACAAAAGAAATCCACCCCCCGGGTTTCACGCTGTCCGGTCGCCCGCAAAAACTGCTGTACGATAGGAAGTTCGGGATGGGTCTCCAAGGCTGGCGTGGGCCGCTGACGCAGATCCCGAATCCCCACCGAAAACCCCAGTTTCCGGGCCACGGCTCGAATCTCTCGCTCAACGCCCCGAAGGGATTCTCCGGGTAAGGTCCGCCGATCGACATGAATCCGGCATCGGTCGGGAACCACGTTGGGTTGAGCTCCCCCCGATATCACACCAACATTAATGGTGGCATGACCCAGCAAGGGATGTCGATGCTCTCGAAGAGCATCCGCATAGGTCGTCTCAAGGGCGACCACCAAATCCGCCATTCGCTTTACGGCATTTCGGCCGAGTTCCGGCCTCGATCCGTGGGCCGCCCGCCCCTTCGTTTCCAACTCAAACCAAAAATCTCCCTTGTGAGCACTCACCACCTGAAGCCGGGTCGGTTCCCCGACAAGGGCGAGATCAAACGAAGGACAGGTCCCGGCAAACGCCCGCGACCCTAATTGAGCATGTTCCTCATCGGCCAGGCCGACAAAGGTCACCTCCAACCCCTTCGGACGATCCGGATCCTTCGCCAACTGGAGGAGCACAAAAAACATGGCAGCCACACATCCCTTGGTGTCACAAGCACCTCTCCCAAAGAGTCGGTCTCCCTTTCGCACGCCCCTCAGCATCGACGCGTCGGCTCCAATCGTATCGAGGTGCGGCGCAAAGAGAAGACGGTGCCTTCGTCGACCACGGCTCGGGAGGGTCACGATGAGGTTCTCGCGGCCCCGTGCGACTCGTTGGCGTTTGATTCGAAGCCCCGCCCGGGCCGCGAGGGCCGCCAAATAGTCGACCATCCGACCCTCCCCGGCGAGGTCAGGCCGATCCCCCGCATACTCTGGATTCACACTGGGAATGCGAATCAGCGTTGCCAGGAACGATTCCACCGATCTTGGAAGATTTCCCATCAAGAGAACAGAGCATAGCGAGCGCAGTGCGCGACGTCGAGATCCGTTCCCAACCCCGCCGAAAACGTGGCTACCACCGACCCGAATCTCCCTGACCGGGGTCCGTCCCACGGCCAGTAAGATTCGGATCCGCGGGCTCCCTCGACACGCCATCGGACTGATTCCGGTGACGGCATCCCAAAAACTGATGAATTCCATTGAAATCGAGAGGCATTCACACGTAAGTGTTCTCTGCCCAGAGTCCGAGCGCCATCATTCGGATCGGGGAAACCAAGGGCCTCGACTGGCGAGGTCGTTTCAATTGGCAAAAGAATTATGCTAAAAGCAGGAATCGTCGGGCTTCCCAACGTCGGCAAGTCGACCTTGTTCAATGCGGTCACCAAGACCCGGAAGGCAGAATCGGCCAACTACCCCTTCTGCACCATCGATCCCAACGTGGGCGTGGTGACCGTTCCCGACTCCCGACTCGACCCGCTGGCAGAGATTGCCAAAACCAACACGATCATTCCCACAAGCATTGAATTCGTCGATATCGCCGGACTCGTCGAAGGGGCCGCCCAAGGAGAGGGACTGGGAAACAAATTCCTCAGCCACATTCGCGAGGTCGATGCCATCGTCCAGGTGGTTCGTTGTTTCGAGGACACCGATATCCATCACGTCGCTGGATCGATCGATCCGATTCGAGACATCGAGACGATCATGACCGAACTGGTTGTGGCCGACCTCGAATCGGTCGAAAACAGTTTGGCCCGACGGGCCAAAGATGCCAAGCGAGGGGACAAAACGGCGCTGGCCGAATCTGAAGTTCTCGGCAAACTCAAACCTCACCTAGACGATGGCAAGCCCGCCATCACCCTTGATCTGAGCCCCGAGGAACGGGCCATCGCCCATCCGTTTTTCCTCCTCTCCAACAAGCCCACGATCTTTGCAGCCAACGTCAAGGAGAACGACCTGGCGAAGGCCGACGAGAACCCCTTCGTCCAACAAGTACAGGCGTATGCCAGCCAACACCATGCCTGCCAGACCGTCTACATCAGCGCCCAAATTGAGAGTGATCTCGTCGATCTTGAAGGCGAGGAAGCAGACGAGTTCCTCAAGGAACTCGGAGTCGGGGAATCGGGAGTCGGCCGTCTGATTCAGAGCACCTACGACCTCTTGGGACTGCGAACCTTTTTCACCGCCGGCGAAAAAGAGGTCCGCGCTTGGACGATCACGAAAGGGGACACAGCCCCGCAGGCCGCCGGGGTGATCCATACCGACTTTGAGCGTGGCTTCATCAAGGCCGAAACCGTCGCCTACGGAGATCTCATTCGTTGCGGATCGATCGCGTCGGCACGGGAAAACGGCCTTTATCGAATGGAAGGCAAAGACTACGTCGTACAGGATGGCGACGTCATGCTCTTCAAATTCAACGTATGATGCCCGCCTGGCATGCCTGACCCTTCAAGCTCGACCGCCCCCGATCGCTCATTCCCCTACGAGTCGCCATTCAAAGAGGCCAAATACTCAACCAGATCCCGGAGTTCCCATGGGGACAACAGATCCTTGATGTATTCGGGCATTGCAGAAGGTCCCTTCGAGCGTCCCTTGATTTCGGCAGGCGAGAACTCCATTTCCCCCTCCTCGGGACTGATGAGAACGACTCGCTCCGCGGAGTCCTCCTTCAAAATCCCACCGACACTGACGCCATCGCCCAAATCCAGAACAATCGTCTCAAATCCTTCGGCCACTGCCTGGCTGGGATAAAGCACCGACTCCAACAAATACTCCCGGGTTCTCGCGGCCCCGATCCCGCTGAGATTCGGTCCGGCCTCTCCTCCCTCCCCATTGACTTTGTGGCAGCGAAGGCAGGAAACTTCCAGTTTCTCAAAGAAGATGGACCGACCTCTGTCCGCGTCCCCCCCGTATAGCAACTCTGGATGCCGAGCCGCCGTCGCCCCCTCA
The DNA here is from genome assembly GCA_002348345.1 of Verrucomicrobia bacterium UBA2970. Lineage (GTDB taxonomy): Bacteria > Verrucomicrobiota > Verrucomicrobiia > Limisphaerales > AAA164-E04 > UBA2970. The sequence continues at coordinate 23,417 of DEAY01000420.1, read as the reverse complement.
GGTAGGGTTTCCCGATAACGAACCAATCGATTCTCCAGTCGAGAAAGACCCGATCCCTCCACCGCTGTCACCAGTTCTAGGAGAAGCTCCCGAGGGAGTTCCCCTTGATCAAGTTTCCCCATCATACCAAGCAGCAATGGGGGAATCCGCGAGTCCGTCATCGAACGTATGGCAACCAATGCCGCTCGCTGGACCGGAAGCGTCCCACTGGAAAGTGACGTTTGAATCGCGTCAAACAAATCGACTCCCTCAGCCTCGCCAGCGAGCTCCAGTGCAGCGGCTCGAATCGATTCCCGATCGGAAAACAAGGCCCGCTCAAGGCTGCTGCGAAATCGATCCGAATCAAGACCACTCAAGGCACGAATGGCTTCAATTCGAACGTCATCGCTCCCGTCTTCCGAGTTGGCGATCTCGGCGACGAGATCCGCTGACTCGGACAGGGAGAGCCCACGGACCAGTCGAATCCCTTCGAGTCGAAGGCGGGGCTCGACATGCTTCAAAAGGACGTCAACAAAGGGGCGCAAGGCAAGGGCGGCGGTTTCCCGGTCCCGACCCAGCCCAAGCAGTGGTCGCCAGTTTCCCGTGACCCGATCTCGGCCTGAGGGCGTCGCCCATTGCGCGAGTGCCTCCAACGCTTCGGTTCGAAGAGGGAGGCCGGCTTCTCCCTCGATTGCAAATCGAACCAAAGCCTGGGCACTTTCAAATGTTCCCAGTCGAAAATTCGCGTTGATCACCCGACGGAGAGTGGGCGCATCCAATCCGGGACGGGAAATCAATTTCGCCAGAGCCCCTGTGCCACTTTCAATCGGAACATCATTCACAGCCAAAGCGGCTTCCCTCACCAGTTCTAAATTGGGATGTTCGAGAAACGTCGACACCTCACCCCGTTTGAGTCGCCTTAAGGCCAAGAGGCTGACTCTCTGGACCGCTAACTGTTCCGACCTCACCCCTCGCTCAATCTGGGGAAGATCGTCGATCCCCACGAGAGCCATGACGATCGCATGACGCAAATAGACATCCTGGTCGTTGTTCTGGCCGGCAAGCTGGAAGAGTTGGGGCACCGCCTCGACATGGCCTAGTTTCCCCAAACTGAGGGCTGCGAAATACTGCACTCGCGGACTTTCGTCCCGAAGTGCGGACAGGAGGAGTGAAAACGCGGCGTCCACCCGGAGCTCACCCAGGACTTTGCAAATCTGGGCTCGAACTTCGTCTTCCGCTCGCGGGTAAACCTCCAGGAGCGGTCCCACCTGGCGATACAAACCGTGCTGATCTCGACCCACCCCGATCCGATCAATCGTCTGAGCGATTCCCCAAACCGCATGCAACTGAGGCAAGATCGATGCATCGCGCTTGAACACCTCGGCAAACACCTCAATCGAGTCTCCCCCTCGTTCCGCCAGTTCAAACTGCGCCTCGAGTCGAACCCTCATGTCAGGATGGCCCAGCAACGCCCGAAGGGAACCCGACGTTTCCGACTCAAATCCCGCTGCCATCAGCGACTTCATCGCAATCAACCGGGGATCCTGGTGCCGGATTTCATCGACCACCCGATAAAGGCGTCCTTTTCCTGGCGCTTCCCATCCGCTCACCCAGTCGGTGAAATAGACCGCCCCGTCATATCCAAAACAAACATCGGTGGCGGCGGCTTGCCAAAGGAAAGGCTCTACCGATGCCACTTCGTATCCCGCGCCAACCGGTTTCATTTGAATCCGGTGAATGCCACTCGTTCGCTTGGCCCCCTTGAAGTCAACCATGAGAAAGGACCCGTTGTATTCATCGTTGAACCCGAGTCCTGGATAACAGGCCAATCCCGAAGGGCCGTTCCCGATGTTGGCGAGCGGGGGGATGAGGTAGGCCGCCTGACCATCAAAACGCGGATACCACAACTTCTCCGCATTCCATGGTCCTCGAGCATTTGGCCGCTGAATGAACTGATATCCAATCCGCCAACCGCTGTCGCCCCCTTCCACCAGGTAAACCCAACGCGCCTGATCGCCCCCGTCGGAATTATTGTCTCCCGTAAAAAGATTGCCGTAGGCGTCGAACGCCAGTTCCTGAGGGTTCCTCAGACCGGTGGCATAGACCTCCAACCTCGATCCGTCCAGATCGCAGCGAAACACGGCTCCGGTGTCGGGGAGAGAGATCGTCCGGCCATCAAAGGTCTCAACGTGAGTCCCCCGATCCCCGATGGAAAAGTAGATCTTGCCGTCGGGCCCCATGACGAGCCCATGGAGATCGTGTCCCAGGAATCCCGTCCGCACCCCATAGCCATAATGGAGGGAGCTTGCCTTTTCCGGATTGCCATCCTGGTCATAGTCGTCGAATCGCCAGAGATCGGGGATATGGGTGTAGTAGACCTGCCCTTTCCGAGCCAACAGGCCAGCGCCAATCCCATCGGCAATGTTCCGGAGCCCATCCACAAACACGGACGATTCATCAACATACCCATCTCCGTTGGTATCCACCAGCCGGCGAATTCGATCCGATGCCACCGTCATCTTGCCCACCTCATCGCCCATGTACTTTTTCAGATAGGCAATCCGATCAGCCACCGTTCGCACTGAGAGGTCAACGTCGAGCAACTCCTCAGAAAGCGCCCTCAAACGCCCGGGGGAAAGATTGGATTTAAAGCCCTCGCTTGGCCAACCGACCCGCCCCCGGATATCGAGCACCCCTTGACCATGACGAAAGGTTTCCGCCACATAGAAACGGCCCTGTTCATCAATCGCGAAGGCGACCGGGTTGGCGAGATGGGGTTCGGCGGCAACCAACTCAACCCTCAGCCCTTCGGCCGTTTCGAAGGTGGGGATCGCTCTCAGCCCTTCATCAGAGGGCCCCAGCACCCTAGGTTCAAACCTCGCTGGTGACGACTCAACGAGCTCGGCCCCCAGTGTCGAGCCCCCCACGGTGAGGAGGAGCCCCCCCCCAAGAATCAAAATTAAGTTCTTCATCTTCTCTCTTCGACCTAAAACCAACCGCCGCTGCCGTCAAATAAAAGAGCGCCCCCCCTTCGCACCCGCTTGACTATTCAACCTTCTTGCAGCCCCAAAATTCAGGGTCTCTTGTTGCCGTCGAATCAAAATGACTGGCCAGGGTAAGCGACCGCTATCCAAAGGCGTCAATATGCTTCGATTCAGCGCCGACCAGGGTCAGAGCCCCCCACGATTCTCCCACCTCGAGATCGGTAAAGGTCGGGATTCCAAACCCGTCTTACTGGCTCAGGATTGCGTTCGATTTCCCCTCCAGATCCCCCCTATGTCAAACATCATCGTCTTCCCAGTCACGTCGACAATGATGTCGACTCGAGCACCATGGAAATCGGTTTTCGCCTTCCACTTTCCCACAAACCGCTCGTCATCAGTAGCATCAGCACCAGTCTGCGAGAGACCAAGGGACACCGCTGCAGAAACCCGTCCTGACAATCGTTTGATTGAAGAATCTCCTCGTGTTTGACCGTCTTTGACAGCAGCGAAAACTGATTGTGATGAACCAAGGGGGTAATCGACTGATTCGAACAGTTTCCCCGGCAATCTGCTTCCAAGGGATCGACCCGGATGCCCCCCTTTTTTGGAGCGAAAATCTCCTCGACGTTAGCGCGAGGGATGGAGGCTCACCATGGCTACCTTGGCGATTCGGCTGGCGGCCCCGGACCGCGGGTTGGCAGGGTTCCCAAAAAGACGCCTGGCACTCTCCCCAAGAACGATCCAGGCCTCGAAGCCTGATGATCAACTGATCGAACCCGATCTAGCGGAACACTCTAACCCCGTATTCCTTAATCTTGTCCAATTGGCTCCTGGGAATCCGGTTCCCTTTCACATAGAAGTGAAGGAACGGGGCAAACCGTTTCTCTCCTTCATAATCGGCTTTGGCCGAGGCAATCAAGGGACCGATATCAGCGACGTGGTTGTACTCGAGAAACAAGTAATTCAGATTTCTGAGATCTTCCAACGGATAGAGATTGAAGATCTTGTTCCCATCAAGGGACAGCGAGGAAAGCCACTTCAAGGAACTGATTCCCTCAATGCTCTCAATCTCATTCACACTGAGATGGAGCGACGCAAGCTTTGGCAAATCAAGAATCGGATAGATATACTTAATCCGATTGTAGCCCAGGTAGAGAGCCGACATGTTGGTCAACGTGGAGAGCGGCTTCAAGTCACTGACTTGATTGTTCGATAGCTCGATATATTGGAGTGCCTTCAACGTGGAAAGGGTTGAGATATCACTGATGGCATTGTTGGAGAGATCAAGCGATTGCAAGCGAGGAAGATTGGCTATGGGCGAGATATCAGTGATCTGATTGTCTGCCAAATCAAGAAGGGCCAAGCTCCGGCACTTCTCAAGACCCGTCAGATCTCGGACATTCATCCCCCTTCCCTTGACGGTCGAAATGTTGAGGACATCATCCTCGGTGATCGGCTCATCGTTGTTGCGCTTGGCATAGACCGACTTCCGGACCACTGCTTCAAGGTTCTTATCGGGGAAGATGGGTTCCTTGGGGACTTCCTCCTCCTTGGCCGCTTCCTCCGCCTCTTGGGCAAACCCAACCATCCCCACTGCATTCCACATTAACGCCAAGCTCAACAGGCCGAAGAGTGTTCGTTTCATAGGTCTCAACATCGTTATCGTTTCTTTGGGGGTCAACCCCCCAAAAAAACCAAACCCCCCTTGGGAAAGCAATCTTTTCCTCCCAAAAATTAAGCATCATCAATCCGCGCTCGCCGCCACCCCCTCCCCTCCCTAAGCTACCGAGAACTAGAAATCCGAAACGATATGAGAGTCGATCTCGCCTACGGTAGCGGTTCGCTACCAATTGATCTGCCCGAGGAACGAACCACGGTCATCGAGCCATCCCATCAACCGGGGCTCTCGGATGAGAGATGCGCTGTCATTGAAGGCCTCTCAGGGCC
>DEAY01000420.1:0-18193 GCA_002348345.1 Verrucomicrobia bacterium UBA2970 | reverse complement strand
GCTGTCATTGAAGCCCTCTCAGGGCCGATCGAGTCAGCACCTCTCAGGGAACGGATCCAACCAGACCATCACATCTGCATTCTCTTCACCGATCTCACCCGGGCGACCCCGAACCACCGAATCATTCCCTGGATTCTCGACCATCTTCGGGACCATCCTCGCGAGAACATCACGCTCCTCAACCAACTCGGCACCCACAGACCCAATACCGAGGAGGAACTGAGGCAGATGCTAACCGATGACGTCGTCGATCAGTATCGAGTGCTCAATCACGACTGCGAGGACCCGGATGGCTTGACCCGGATGGGCTCCACCAGTCACGGTGCCCCCGCGCTCATTAACCGACATGCCGTGGAGGCGGATCTACGGATCGTCACCGGATTCATCGAACCCCACTTCTTCGCCGGCTTCAGTGGCGGCCCCAAGGGCATCATGCCTGGGGTAGCGGGGCTGGAAACCGTGATGAGCAACCACGGCGAGAAGCATATCGGCGATCCCCGCGCCACCTTTGGCATCACCGTCGGAAATCCACTCTGGGAGGAATTACGGGACATCGCGCTTCGGGTCGGCCCCAGTTTTCTCCTCAATGTCACGCTCAACCATGATCGTGACATCACGGGGGTGTTTGCGGGAGATCTGATCCAGGCTCATCAAAAGGGCTGTGAGTTTGTCCGCGACTCGGCAATGCAGGCGGTGGAAAAGCCCTTCGATATCGTGGTGACCACCAACAGCGGCTACCCCCTCGATTTGAATCTCTACCAAGGAGTCAAGGGAATGAGCGCCGGAGCACGAATCCTCAAGGAAAACGGGTTGCTCGTCCTGGCCTGCGAATGCCGCGAAGGCCTACCTGCCGACAGCCCTCTTGACCGACTCATGCGCTCTGCCCAATCCCCTGAGGAGATTCTGACCCTCCTGGCCAGTCCAGGCTTCCGACGCCCCGAACAATGGCAGGCCCAGATTCAGGCCCTCATCCAACGCCATGCTGACGTTCGGGTTTTCAGCTCCCTTGCCGAAGAAACGATTCGGAGCGCTCATCTGACGCCTTGTGACGACATCGCCAAAACGGTCAAGGAACACCTCGAAGCACAGGCACCCGACGCTCGAATCGCCGTACTTCCCCAGGGACCGCTCACGATCCCCTACTTGACTTAACGACAATCCACCCCGTTCCGGGCCTAGCCAACGTGCCCCCGTATTCGGGTCATCGAACTCACCCCTGTTCTCCGGTTCCCCACGCAATCGGAGAGGGATGAATTGAAAAAAACGATTCACCGAAACTTCCTCTTGCATCTGGCCTTATTGCTTTCAAGATACTCCCACGACCGCGTCGAACTGGTGACCGGAACCAACATGGATGCGCCTGATTTAGGACCAATCAAAGAATACATCCCGATCCCCGATGCGTTTTGGTCGTTTGCAGATGAGGGTCCATTCGAGAAGTGCACGGCATGCGGCAAGTCGCTGCTCGATGATGGAACCCTTTACCTCGTTGAGAAGGCGTTCAAGAACTCGGAGGTCGTCTTTGAATACGCCCTCTGCATTGACTGTCATCTTGGCTTGCGCGACGAGCTTTCCCAAAAAAGCCTTCAACTGATCGGTCACTACTTTGACGAGCACGTCAATCTTGTCGAACGGAGAGAAAAACTGATTCAGGATTTTGAGGCGGGCCCCGCCCCGTGGATTGAAAACTGCCTGATCACCGGGAAACCCATTGATGAATGTGAGGAATACCAAATCATGACGCTCTGCGACGGTCGAGACCTCCTCTTCACCTACATTCCCTGCATGATCAGTGGCCAGGCAATGGAGGACATTCAACAGATCCTCTCCCGAAGGACTCGAGAGCGGCTGGACGCCTTTGTGGAAGACTACCTCGGCGTCCCGCCCGAGGCCAAACTGCCCCGTCCCTATCTCGCATAGCCACCGACTCCCTCCCCGATATTTCATGGCTTCCACGGAACGCGACACAACGATCATCCTCGCCACCCGAGGATCGGCACTGGCGTTGGCCCAGACTCGCAGTGTCCAGCAACGCATTCAGGCCGACTTTCCATCACTGCGTTTCAAGATCGAAATCTTCAAAACCCAGGGAGACCACCTTCAGAGCCAGCGCCAAGAGGACATTCCCAGCTCCCTTCCCAAAGGGCTCTTTACAAAAGAACTGGAAACAGCCTTGCTGGAAGGAAGGGCTGACCTGGCGGTGCACAGCCTCAAGGATCTTCCCACCGAATTGCCGGCAGGACTCGAAATCGCATCCATCTCCCAACGGGAGGATCCCCGAGAAGTTCTTCTCACCCGAACCCCTCTCGCCCCCTTCCCTGAGGGCGGCAATCCGCTTGCCTTGCTGCCCGAGAACGCCCAAGTGGGAACCGGAAGCCCAAGACGGCAGGCCTTTTGCCGCCACCTTCACGATTCGATTCAATGCCTCCCGATTCGAGGCAATGTCCCCACCCGAATCGAAAAACTGGCGCAGTCGACAACTCTCGATGCCATTGTCCTCGCCGCCGCCGGACTCAACCGGTTGGGCTACAGTCGAAACGAGCGCCAACAACTGACGGGAGATTCGGCACCGGATTCCGTCTTCGCCTATCCGGTCCCGACCTCATTCATCATCCCCTGCGTCGGCCAAGGAGCGGTCGCGATCGAAACGCGTTCCGACGACCCTCGCACCCAAGCCATCTGCGATCGGTTTAATCATACCCCCACCCAGATTTGCGTCGAAGCAGAGCGGGAATTCTTAGCGGGCATGGGAGGAGGTTGCCAATCCCCAGTCGCCGCCCATGCCACCGTCCATGCGACCGAAATTGAAATGATGGCGGGGAGCGCTGATGACACCGGTCTCAGGACTCAAACCGATCGAGGCAAGCTCACTGAGGGACGGGCCCTGGCCGGGCGACTTGCCAACGCGCTCAAAGGGCGCTGAATCGCTTCGGAAGCCATGCGCTAGAAAACGCCGTCCCGCACCTGAAACTTGGTCGGTCGCCCCAGCGTCCTGCCGCCACGGCCCATCCAATCAGCCGTCCATCGAATGACGGATTCAATGGGAGTTTCAGGACGACCCAAGCGCCGGGTTAGTTTTGAGGCATCGCTCAACAGGGCATTCCGGGCAGGGGAACCGACGAAGCGAGGTGCCACTCCAAGCCGTTCCCCCAGTTCCATCGCCAAACTCTCAATGGGGTAGGCCTCGGGGCTCGTCAGATTGTAGACCGCTATCGGGTACTCCACCAAAGCCAACGACCGGAGGATCCGTTCGTTGGCGTCCCGCTGCCAAAGACAGTTTACCGCGGACATCGACAAGTCGATCGCCTGCTCCTTGATCAGAGACTGTGCAAGATCCACCAAGATTCCATAACGAAGATCGAGCGCATAGTTGAGTCGAAGCAACGCCATCGGCGATTGGTTCTGATTCGAGACATACTCGAAGATCCGTTCCCGAGCCACCGCCGCATTGGCATACTCGCCAAGAGGGGTGAGCGGGTCGGATTCGGTCGAACCTTGCGAATCGACCTCACTCATCGGGTAAACATTGCCCGTTGAAAGCGCCACCATGGGCACCCCCCGATAGCGCTGGGCGACTCGGGCCGGCGCCAACGTATTGGTCGCCCACGTCAACTCGGGTTGATCTCCCGTCCCAAATTTAAGCCCCACCAAGTAGACGACGTGAGAGGCATCCGGAATGGGATCGCCCGAGCTCTCAGCCAGCGCGTCAAACCGCCGGGTTTGAACCCCGCGAGATTCGAGCCAGGAGCGTTCCTTCTCATTGGAGAAGCGACTCAGCGCCATGACGGAGAGCGAGTGTCCCGCCAGCTCGGCAGCCCGTTTTGCGAGCACACACAGCGTGGGCCCCATTTTTCCTCCGGCACCGACCACGACGAGCGGCCCCGAAATCGATCCAATTTGCTCGATGAGTGACTTGGAGGGCTCCGAGAGAACCTCAAGCAGCGCTGATTCTGTCGGGATTTCGTCGGGAAACGCGAGACCATGGTTCATCACATCCTCGCCATGCTACCGGAGAGAGGCCCCTGAGCGACAAAATTCCACGCTGGGTCAATGCGTTCCACGCTCCCCCAAAAACAAAAAACAATGGGTAGAAATCCATGACGCCCTGGACGATTGGCCTCGAAGCAGCAAGGCGATCCTCCGTGCACCCCCTCAAATCCTTGACCCAGGGGAAAAATTGTCGCTCAATAACTGCTCAGAACTACCTCTATCATATGAAGTCTCTCTCCAGTTTACTGAGTTGTTGTTTCGTCCTGCTGCTCGCACAGTCGCTCCATGCTGATGAAAGCGCGGCGATCGCCAAGGTCGAGGAATACGGCGGTCAAGTCCTCGGGATTGCCCAGAATACCGACGGGGTCCGCGTTTTGATTCCCCCGAAAACGTTTGAGGGTCGAATTCTGACTGATGATGACCTGGCGGTGCTTAAGGAGATCAATGGCATCGTTGAACTTGACCTCAAGAACGCCGGAATCTCCGACGCCGGTGTCGCTCATTTGTCCGGCCTATCTGGGCTAGAACGACTTCATCTTGAGAAAACGAAGATCTCCGACGAGGGGTTGAAATCGCTCTCGGACATCACGGGACTCAAGTATCTCAACCTATACGGCACGGGCGTAACGGACGCGGGACTTGAATCGTTGAAGGGTCTCAAAGCCCTGGAAAACCTCTACCTTTGGCAAACCAAGGTCACGTTTGAAGCGGCGCAGAAATACCATGAAGGCCAAATAGCCGCTGGGAACGATCAACTGGAGATCAATCTCGGTTGGGACAAGGAAATCCTCAGTCCGGCAAGATTGGCGTCATTGAAAGACCAACGCGCCAAGCTTGAGGCCGAGGCCGAGGCCGCTACCGCGGGAACGGAAGTGGCCGTTGTCGACGACCCCGACTTCAAGACCCACATCCTCCCAATTCTTCAAAACAACTGCGTGAAGTGCCACGGCGAGGAAAAGCAAAAGGATGACCTTCGCCTAGATACCTACGAATGGGTCCTCAAGGGGGGCGAACACGGTGCCGTGGTGGTGGCCGAGGATTTGATCGAAAGCAGCCTCTTTCAACGGATCACCCTCCCTGCGGACGACGACGATATCATGCCTCCCAAAGACGGCCCGCTGTCCGATAACGAAATCGCCCTGATCAAGAACTGGATCGCCAATGGAGCAAAAGCCGAGGCGGAAGTCGCCCCGCCCCAACCCGAGGTCGTCGAAACCAAACCCGAGGGAAGCAGTGTCTTCGTCGAATATGTGCTTCCGGTCCTCAAATCGTCCTGCGTGGACTGCCATGGTCCCGACAAGCAAAAGGCAGGCCTCAGACTCGATACCATCGCAGCCGTCCTCAAGGGAAGCAAAGAGGGACCGGTGGTCAAAGGAGGGAGCCCTGACGAGAGTTCCCTTTACCAGCGAATTATCCTCCCGGCAGATGACGACGATATTATGCCACCCAAGGGCGATCCCCTGTCCAAAGCGCAGACAGACCTGATCAAGCTCTGGATCGTCAGCGGGGCAAAATAGCGGACGCATAGAGGAGTTTTAAAAGGATCGCCCCGTTTTCGGCCCTCATCCGAGCGGGGCGATTCCCTTAAATGGCGCCTCGGAGTGTTGAGGACAGAGGCTCTCAAACTTGACGGGGGGCGGGTTGAACGGCCGCCCCGCGGACTCCTTCATCGATCGCTCCCCGTCGGGACCGAGGAATCATTCTGGGGGAATCAACCGACTCGATTAGAAACTGAGTCAAATCTGTTGACTTGTTCAATGAGTTTGATACTTTCTCGACTCCTTTTTATTAGGGTTTGCGGATGAAAACACACTTGCCAAAAGTCGATATGCAACGGCGCTCATGGCATGTCATCGATGCAGATGGCATGGTGCTCGGGCGCTTGGCTACAAAAGTTGCCGATGTCCTGCGTGGAAAAAACAAGGCCACCTTTACCCCCCACCTTGATGCGGGCGACTTCGTGGTGGTCGTGAATGCCGAGAAAGTTAAACTGACCGGCAACAAGGAGACGCAAAAGACCTACATGAGCTACTCCGGTTGGCGCAGCGGCGATCGCTACCGTTCCGTCAAAGAGGTCCGGGCGAATCACCCCGACCGGATCATTACTCACGCCGTCAAGGGAATGATCCCCAAGAACCGGCTTGGTCGACGGCTGCTGACCAAGCTGAAGGTCTACTCCGGACCGACTCACCCCCATACCGCTCAAAACCCGGCAACCTTGACCGTCGACGCTCAGTAGCGGTTGATTCTATAAGATTCCTATGTCTGACACTTCCGAACACATTGCCACGGGGCGACGCAAGACATCCGTCGCCCGCGTTCGATTTAGTCCCGGAGCCGGGAAGATCACGATTAACGGGCGGAGTTTCGAGGATTACTTCCCACTGGATTCCCACCAAAAAACCATTATTCGGCCGCTGTCGCTCACCGATACCGCCAAGCAGTTTGACATTCGAGTGAATGTTCGCGGAGGAGGGCAAAGCGGCCAAGCAGAAGCCACCCGCCACGGTATTTCCAGGGCCTTGCTCAAGGTGGACATCAATCTTCGGCCTCTCCTGAAGTCGGAAGGAATGCTGACCCGTGATCCTCGGATGAAGGAGCGTAAGAAATACGGCCAACCCGGTGCTCGCCGGCGTTTCCAATACAGCAAACGGTAACCGCTGGCCCACCAATCACCTTTGAGAAAAACCTCCCGGTCTGGGAGGTTTTTTTCTTCGCCATCGAGGTAAGCGGTCTTGGCGGTGCCCCTCGCTGAAACGGACTCACTAACCGCCTCCCGCCTCGCTCCCGGGTCCCCTGCTATTCAATCAAGGGAACTGGAAAGCCCTATTTTCCAGCGCTCCAACCCCCATCGATCAGAAACTCAGTACCGGTGACAAAGGCTGATTCATCGGAAGCGAGATACAGCGCAGCAGAGGCTATTTCCTCGGGTTTGGCCATCCGACCCAGAGCCTGAGTCGAGGCCATTTCCCGATAGGCAGCTTCGGGATCTGGATATTCCTTGAGCCGAGCCGTCACAAATGGAGTCTCGACCCTACCGGGACAGATACAGTTGCAACGAATTCCCTGCCGGGCGTGATCAAGCGCAATACTCTTCGTCAATCCCACCACGGCAAATTTGCTCGTGCAGTAGGCCAAGCGATCCCGCACCGCCACCACTCCTCCAATCGAGGCCATATTGATAATATGCCCCGAGCCCCTCTCGATCATCGAGGCCAGAAAGGCTTTCGCCATATTGAAGACGCCCCGGACATTCACTCGGTAGAGGCGGTCCATATCGGATCCCTCAGTCTGCAAGAGCGTGCCGACATGACCGATTCCGGCATTGCTCACGAGGACGTCCAAAGCCCCACGCTGTTGAAGGACTTGATCACGGATCTGGTCACACTGACCTGACTCGGCGACATCCGCCGCGACGGCCACGGAGTCCCCGCCTTGGCCGCGAATCGTTTCCACGGTCGATTCGGCGGACGAAAGATCGATATCGAGGACGAACACAAACGCCCCCTCTTCGGCAAACCGACGGGAGATGGCGGCGCCGATCCCTGACCCCGCACCCGTCACCAGGGTGGTTTTGCCCTCTAAACGACGACCTTGCATCACGTCAATGATCCTCCGCTATTGGCCCAGCTCTTCAACCGTCCACATGTCGATCCGATCCCCGTATTTGGCCCGCACGGATCCGACGAATTCAGTTGAGATCGCCGAAGCAGTATGCCCCCACTCCCTTCGCACATAGGTCAGGACGGAGGCGAGCTGCTCATCCTCGAAAACGGCCAATCCGGGCATCGCAAGTTCCCACAGTTTTCCTTCGATCTCAATGGGGCCTTGCAACCCGTGCAACACAATTCGAGTGATTCGTTCTGGATTTCCCAGGACCCAATCGGAATTCAACAGGGGCGGTGCCAGTCCATCCTGACCCCTCCCATGTGGCTGGTGACAAGCCCCGCAACTGATCAGGTACAAATCTCGGCCCGCGTCAAAAAGGGCCTGTTCGGCTGCCGTAAGGGGCGCCGCCCCTTCCACCACCTGAACTTTCTTCCCAGGCCAGTGAAACGCCTCCAACAACTGCCCCGCTTTGGTCCGCACTGCGACCTCCTCGCTGGCGGTGAGCGCAACCAGACTTTCCGGCTTTTCCGGAACCGCGATGGGATCGCCGTCCAACACCCGTTCTCCCTGCACCTTCTTGAACGCGGCCGAATGCATGCCGGCCAGCAGGGCATCCGCCTTCCAAGCCGTCCCCTGGTGGTCCAACACCATTTTCAACAGACCAAGAATTCGGACCGCATCCCGCTCTCGATAGACCGCTCCCGAAAGCTGGGAATAAGCCCCCGAAAGGGCCTCGTGCTCCCGTTCCAGAGGGCCGACTGAATCGAGAATCGTCTCCACAAATTCAAGTTCCCGCTGGTAAACGCTGCTCAACACCGCACTGACGACGTAGGGATGGTGAAGGTTTCGGCCCAGGATCGTTTCCAGGTCACCCAACACCATCGGCCCTTCGATCTCTCCCAAGGAGAGGGCCAATTGGAGTTGAACCTCAGGGACGTCCCCCAAGCTCGCTCGCCAGTGATTGAGCAACTGCCCCGCACCAAGTCGGGGAAGAAGCGCCTCCGACACTCGGAGCGAGGCACGTCTCACCTTCGGGTTGGGACTGCTCAGCCCCACAGCAATCGTCTCCGGATCAAGGCCGCCCAATCCGTGCAACGTCCACAAGGCGTGCAACTGCCCCAGGGGCGAACTGGAATCCACAACAACCCTGCGCAGTTGATCGATGATGGAGGTGTCCCGACGTTCCACCAAGAGGCGCTGGGCCGTGTCTCGGCGCCAAGCATCCGGGTCTTTCAACTCGGCAACCAAATCGACCGAATCCATCCCGCTCATGGACGGTGACCTTCGTTTGGCCGCCCCGTCGTGGACAATCCGGTAGATCCGCCCCAATCCGATGGGTGCATCAAGCTTCCTTTCCTCAGTCTGCTTGCGCAGAAAGGTGGTCAGGTAAAGGCGATGCTGGATGAGCCCCCGGTAGAGATCAACCACGTAGAGACAGCCATCCGGCCCGTTGATCAAATTGACCGGCCGGAATCGTTCGTCGGTCGACGTCATGAACTCACTCTGGTGGTAGGCGTTGGCAGCGGACACGATCCCATCGATCTCCTGAACCTTGTTGCGGCGGATCAGGTTTCCCGTCGGTTCGCAGACAAATCCATCCCCCAGGAACCCGGCCGGAAACTGACTCCCGCGGTAGATGAGCGTCCCACACGCCCCGGTGTAGCGGCTGAGCGTGCCATCCGGTCGCAGCACATTGGGACGGTAGCCGCGGTTCACTCCGGGCGTGATTCGCCCCGGCCAGACCGTTTGGTCAGGATTGACCCGCACATTGGCCCCCGCCAGCCCGAACATGTTGGAATTCCGCGCCAAATAGTGAGAGGGAATGAGATCCCCTCGAAAGTGGTCACTGTTCGAATTATAGAAGAGACGGCCGTAGTTATCCTGGGATATCCCCCATTGCCCTCGAAAGATGGTCTCCTGCCGCTCGAACTTCCCTCCCAAATACCGAAAACGAACGGTGTGATTGGCACTGTAAATCCAGTTGTCCATCGCCCAAAGCAACCCGTTTGAGGCATGCTCCGGGTTCGATTTGGTGCCGAGCTTGGGATCATTCTGCGAGGCATAATCCTCATCGAGCAGGATTCGCTCGTCACATTTCAGATCACCATCGAGATCTTTGCACAACCACAGCCTGGGGGGTTCGGCCACCAGCACGCCGTCCTGCAGGATCGCAATGGCGCGAGGCATCACCAATTGATCCAGAAACACGGTATGCCGATCCATCCGCCCATCCCCATCCCCGTCTTCCAGAACCACGATTCGTCCCACCGGATCGGTCTCATTGGCCCCGTCGATGTCGGGCATATAGCTCCGCATCTCAACCACCCAGAGTCGCCCATCCGGATCAAACTCGATTTCAACCGGATCCCCCACAAGGGGCTCGCTGGCGACCAACTCGATTCGGAACCCATCGGGCAGGGTAAACGATTCAAGGGCTTGCTCTGGCGACAGAACAGGGGAGGGCGGCACCTCAAAGCGCTTCCAGATCTCTTGTTGAACCATTCCCTTGGGATCCTTGCGATCCCCTTCTTGCCCCAGAATAACGGTCAGGCAAAACCACCCGGCGGCCACAACCCCGCACCTGAAACGACTGAATTGACTTAGCATCACCATCTTTCCCATCAGTGACCCCGCTTTGCCACGCGCAACAAACCAACGCCACCATTCTGTTCAGTCAAAATCTGGCCCAAGAGTGGTTCCCGGTCAATCCCCGGCTTCGGTTGCCGCCTCCTCCACGAAATCGGCTCGATAAAACGACACTCTTTTTTTTCTGAATCCCATCCACGCGATCCCCGGGGGAAGGGACTTGACCATTGCAACCTCCACACGCATCTTCTGGACGGTTTGAAAAAACTCTGCCTCTGCTTCCTACTGCTCTCAAATCATATCCAGGCGCTTCCCCCCGAGGCGTCGGTCATCCAAATCGTGGTCTTCACCCAGGAGCCCGACTGGGACGAGCCCTGGAATTCCCGACCGGTGAGTCGATCGACGGGGACGGGATTCGTCATCGAGGGCAATCGCATCATGACCAACGCCCACGTCGTGACCTGGGCCAAGCAAATCCTCGTGCGTCGCTATCAGGATTCGCAACCCTTCCAAGCCAGGGTCTCCCACATTGGACACGACTGCGACCTGGCCATCCTCGAGGTGGACGCGCCCGGGTTCTTCGACGAACTGCCGCCGCTCCCTCTTGGGACCCTTCCCAGCGTCCGTTCAACGGTGGTCACCTACGGTTACCCCGCGGGGGGAGAGCAAATTTCCTACACCAGCGGTGTGGTCAGCCGCATCGAGCTGCAGTCCTATACCCATCCCGGGAACCGACGCCTCCTGGCAGTCCAAACCGACGCCGCCATCAACCCGGGAAATAGCGGGGGTCCCGTCATCCAGGACGGCAAGGTCGTCGGCGTTTCATTCCAAGGGATTCCCGGCCTAGAAAACACGGGTTTCTTCATCCCTCCCCCGGTCTTTGATCACTTCCTGAAGGATGTTGAAGACGGCGATTACGACGGGTTTCCACAGGCCGGGGTTCGCATGGCACCGCTCCAGAATCCCGCCGAGAGAGCCTACCTGAAAGTGCCCAGTCAATTCGAGGGGGCCAGGATCGACACCCTTTTTTCCGATTCCGCCAAGGAACATCTGAAGAAGGATGATGTTCTCCTCAAGGTCGGTCCCTTTCCCGTGGCACGGGATGGAACGATTCTCTACGAAAAGAACCAACTCCATGCCGGACTGGCCTTCACCCTGGCCCAAAACGGTGAGACCGTTCCCGTTCTCCTGTGGCGAGACGGGGAAGAAGTGATGCTCAACCTTCCCGTCTGGGTGAATCGGGAGGACGCGGCGGCGGGGAACTCCTATCATCTTCCCCGCTACTACGTCTATGCCGGCATGGTCTTTACGCCCCTGACCAAGGATTACCTGACCACCTTTGGGCAGAACTGGTCATCCGTCGCGGACACCGGAATCCTCTACGAACTCTACTACCGCAAAAAATCGGATCCCGACAATGCCCGCCCCGAACCCATCATGCTCGCCGCTACCCTTGCTCATCCCGTCAACGCGAACATGCGCGTTCGGGGCCGGGTGATGGTCGATCAAATCAACGGGAAAAAAATCGACCGGCTCGAGGATGCCATCGACGCGCTTGAAAATGCCACGACCCCCTTTCTCAACCTTCGGTTTATCGGGAGTTACGGGTTCGAGACCCTCCATGCGGAGGACGCGGCAACGGCCAACCAATCGATCCTCAACACCTACGGAGTCGTCAACGATCGTCGATTATGAAATATCCCCTCGCGATTGCGCTCGTCTTTCTCGGCATCGTCTCGAGTTCCCTCGCCCAGCGGGCCCGCTCCCCCTGGGCGGATTCGGTGGTGCGCTTGGATATCAACCGTCATCAGTACAATTTTTTCCAACCCTGGGCGCGGCGGGTTTCGGCAAGCCAGAAGTTCGGCGTGGTGGTTGGAAAGCGCGAGATCGTCACTACGGCCAACCTTCTCTTCAACCACACCCTGCTCCGATTGCAGAAAGGAGGTAGGGGACAGTGGTACACCGGTCGAATTACCTGGATCGATTATCACGCCAACCTGGCGCTCCTCACCGTCGACGATGCCGAATTCTGGGAGGGTCTCAAGCCCGCCAAACTCGCATCGCAGGTGCCCGACTCCGGAACCGTGGAATTGGTTCGATGGAGCTCCGGACGATTTGAAGTCCGCAACCTCAATCTCAACCGCCTGCAAGTCAGGAAGGGTCAACTCACCTTCGTCGACATGCTCCACCTGCAACTGGATTCCGAGATCAATGGGGTGGGATGGTCAGAAGCCCTGACGAAAGGAGACGAGGTGATCGGGTTAACCATCAGTCAATCTCGAAACAAGTGTCTCGCGATTCCCTCCTCGTTCATTCGCTCCGTCCTCCAAGCGCAATCAGAGGGCACCTATCGTGGAATGGGCTTCTTCAATTTCTACTGGCAACAATCTGAAAACCCGACGACGCTGGATTTTCTCGATTTGACGGGTCCCAGAAGAGGCGTGATCGTCACCGAAATCCCGGCCCTTCCCGGCGATGAAAACACCCTGAAACGGAACGATATCCTCCTCAGCATTGACGGGTTTGGGATCGACACGGTCGGCGACTATGATGATCCGCAGTATGGGGCCATGATGCTCGAAAACCTGGCCACCCGCAATCACTGGGCGGGAGACAAAATCCCGATGACCATTTGGCGGGAGGGCGCCGAGCTGGAATTGCTCTACACCCTACCAAAGGCCGACTTCGACATGGAATTAATCCCGACCGCCCGATATGACGTCCCACCGGAATACGTGATGGCTGGCGGACTCATTTTTCAGCCCTTGACGGTCCCTTACCTCAAGAGCTGGGGCAGCGACTGGCAACGCCGAGCGCCCGTCCGCTTGATCCATTATAAAGGGCAGCCTCCCACCGAGGAGCGACCTCGTCTCGTCGTCTTGTCCACCGTTCTCCCCGACGCCTACAATATCGGCTACCAATCCTATCGCTTCGTGGTGGTTGATAAGATCAACGGGCAACGCATCAGCGAGATCAACCAAATCCAAGCCGCCCTCGAACAAAGCAGTGACGGCTACCACCTCATTGAATTCGAACAGGGAGAACCGGTGGAACGGATCGTCCTTGACGCCAAACGTCTTGGCGCGGCGACTCAGCGGATCATGTTGAGATACGGATTAGCGGAGGCCGCTGTCGTCAACGACTAGCTCCCAAAAGCGGGTCGCCCCTTTCTTCGGTGTCACCGCATTCGCTTGGCGAGGCGATCATGTGGGCCCCTTCGCCCGTTCCTCTGGCGACCACCGGTGCCAAGCCATTGAATTGCAGAGTCAAGCCCCAAGGGAATCAGCCTGTTTGAGTCAACCGGAAGGCCCGATCAGAACAGCTTTTCTCTTGTTTCAAGACCCGAGCAAACCTAGCCTGACAAAATGTCCCAGCTTGATCTGAGGGTCGTGGCCGCCCTTGCCTCACTTTCTCTTTACCCGGTTGAATCGGCCGAATTGAAATTTGAACTCCACACCATCAATCAGGATTCCATTTTCAGTTCCTGCGCCGTGCTCGACGTCAACCGGGACGGGACTCTGGACGTGGTTTCGGGAGGGTTTTGGTATGAAGGCCCCAGTTGGAAACGCCATTTCGTTCGGGATGTGGAGGTCATCCGAGGCAGACCCGATGGCTATTCCCACCTCCCCATGGATGTCAACGAGGACCAGATGACCGACCTCGTCCACGTCAACTTCAGAAGCCGGTCGATTTATTGGCTGGAGAATCCCGGCCCTCAGGGAGGCGAGTGGGCCAAACACATGGTCACCACCCCCGGTCCGATGGAGACGGGACGTCTTTACGATATCAACGGGGACGGACGGCTCGATCTCCTACCTAACGGGTGGTATTTCGTCGCTTGGTGGGAACTCCTTCCCAAGTCATCCGGGCAGAGTCAGCGATGGATCCGCCATGATCTGCCCAATCAGGCGGCGGGACACGGTGGCGGATTTGGTGACCTCAACGGCGATGGACGGGGAGACCTCATCGGTTCGAAGGGATGGCTCGAGGCCCCGAAGAACGCTGTTCACGGCAAATGGATTTGGCATGAGGAATTCGACCTCGGAAGAACTTCGATGCCCGTCGTCGTCGATGATGTCGACGACGATGGAGACGGGGATCTCATTTACGCCATTGGGCATGACTACGGCGTTTATTGGCTCGAACAGACACACCGGCAGGGGGAACGCATCTGGGTCAAGCATCTGATTGATGATTCCTGGTCACAGGGTCACAGCCCGCTTTGGGCCGACCTGGACGGAAACGGGCGCAAGGAGTTCATCAACGGCAAGCGCTACTGGGCCCACGAAGGGAAGGATCCCGGTGCCAGCGACCCCCTTGTCCTCTATCGCTATGAATTCAATCCGAGGTCCCGGCAGTGGAATCGAGCGACCATTCAATCGGACGGCCCGGCCGGAATCGGACTGGATCCAAAGATCGCCGACCTCAATGGGGATGGAGACCTGGACCTGGTGCTTCCAGGAAGAAGTGGCTTGTACTACTATGAAAACACCCTTAATCCCTAACGTATGCGCCTGACCCTCAGCCCCCTCGATTCGGCCGCTGCCACCCTTCTCGTGGCCACCCTCACACTGGGGCTCAGCAGCCCGTTGACCCACGCTTTGGAGCGTCCCCACATCATTGTGCTCTTCGCCGATGATCTCGGTTATGGCGACCTGGGGTGTTACGGACACCCCACGATCGAGACGCCCCATCTGGATCAGATGGCACGCGAAGGATTGCGTTTGACATCATTCTACGTGGCCCCCTGGTGCGTCCCTTCGCGAAGTCAGATCATGCTGGGGCGTTACTCGGTCAGGAATCCCGTCGGACGAACCGGCTCCGGAGGAGACGGCGGCCTCCAGGAGGACTGGGTCACCCTACCTCAGTCCCTCAAGAAGGCGGGCTATCACACCGTGATGCTGGGAAAATGGCATCTGGGCTACCAGGAAGATCGCCTGCTTCCGGTCGGGAAAGGTTTCGACTACTGGTTCGGACTCCCCTACTCCAACGATATGCGACGTCCATGGGTCAAAACCGATGTGCCGCTGTGGCTCTATGAAAACACCCAGAAAGTCGAGCACCCGGTCAACCAAAACACACTGACGACTCGCTACACCCAGAAGGCGACCGAGTTCATCCGGCAAGACCACAAGCGTCCGTTCTTTCTCTATCTTGCCTACGCCATGCCTCATCTCCCCGTTCGAACCCGCGATGATTTTAGGAATCAATCCCGGTCCGGCCTCTACGGCGATGTCATTCAAACGTTGGACTGGTCCGTCGGAAGGATTCTCCAAGCCCTCAAGGAAAGAAAGCTTGATGATCAAACGCTGGTCGTGTTCACCAGCGACAATGGTCCCTGGCTCAACCTTCCCGCTCGCATGCTCCAGGATGGCAACCAACCCTGGCATACCGGCTCACCCGGTCTTCTCCGCGGCTCAAAAGGGACCACCTACGAAGGCGGGGTTCGAACGCCATGCCTTCTTCGCTGGCCAGGTCAGATCCCCGCCGGCAAGCGCTCTGCCGAAATCGTGTCGTCGATCGACTTCTATCGCACGTTCCTGACGCTGGCAGGAGGCAAGATGCCTGAGGGCGTTTCGGATAGTCATGACTTGACCCCGTTCTTGATGGGGCAGACCACCCAATCCCCGCGTGAAGACTTTTTCTATTTTCACGGAAGCCGGCTGGACGGTTACCGCCGGGGGCCGTGGAAGATCCTCTTCCGGAACGGGTTGGAACTCTTCAACCTCGATCTCGATCCCTCCGAACGCTACAACCGCGCCGAGGAACGTCCCAGCCTGGTCAAAGACCTGACCACTCGGATCAGGTCGATGGCTGCCTCAACCGGGGCGAAGCTCGCCCTCCCCGAATGAAACCTCTCCCGGCTACTCTAGCCGGCGGACTTCCAACTGATGAGGCCCCATCCTCTTACCTTGGACCTCATAGCTCGCACGGATTGAGGTGCGCCCCCTTTGGGTCAACTCGATCTGGATTCGAGTCGACTCGGCCGGAATTTCCAAAAAGCGAGACCACTCAGCTGATCCGACCGTGACCGTGACGCGGCCGAGGAGGTCGGCGCCCTTGGGATAGATGGTGACCTCATAGCGCCCGGTTTCCCGCACATCAACGATCCAATGCCCGTGGGAATCCCTGCCCCACGGCTGGCCTTTGGTGTGCCGCCAATCTTGACGAGTGAGTTGAACCGGATTGGCTTCAAGGGCCCCGATGTAGATCGCCGGAGGGGCATAGTTGTCCGGTCGCGACCGGGACACGTCGTCAAACCAATCGTCGTAGGCCCGGCGCATCGCGGCAAAGACCCCCGGATGACCCGCGATCACATTTCGCGTTTCCAGCGGGTCAATCGAGAGATCGTAGAGCTCGAATTCCGGGACCCCTTCAAACGATTCCCGGCCAAAACCACTGGCGTGAAGCAGTTTCCATCGCTGATTCCGAACCATGAAATTGTGATATCGTAGCGGCTCATTCCCCCGGTGGGCTTGAATGTAGACGTGACGATCAGAGGGACTCGCCCGACCTTGCAGGGCCGGGAGAAAGCTTCGCCCATCGAAACCAACGCCTGCTGGAACCGATATCCGACAGGCATCTAGAAGCGTTGGGAGCAAATCGTAGTGTGCCGCGACCTCGGAGGAACGTGCGTCAGCCGCGACACCCTCCGGCCAATGAAACAACAGAGGCGACCGAACCCCGCCCTCGTAAACACTCGTCTTGGCTCCCCGCATTCCTCCGACAAACCGCCGACCATTCGGCCCGTTGTCGACGAGAAACACGACAATCGTGTTCTCCCAGACATCAAGCAACTTGAGGCGGTCAAACAGGCGGCCCATGTTCTCATCGACATTGGTGATCATGGCGAAGATCCGCGCCCGTTTATCGAGCGAGGCCTCGGTATCTCCTGGCAGGGCATGTCCCGAGTCCGATGCAAACCGGGCGTTGGATAGATCCTGTTTCCGATAATACTGGTAGAGGGCCTTGGGAACGTCATGAAAAGGCCCATGGGGACAATTCATGGGAAGATAAACGAGAAACGGGTTCCCCTCCGCAACACTTTCATCGATGAAATCCAATGCCCCGCTAAAATAGATGTCCGTACAGTAACCGTAGAATTGGGCTGCCTTCCCATTTCGAAAGAGCACCGGATCAGTGTATTTCCCTTCCGCACCCAGAGGATCCGAGGGTTGACCGATTCCACCGCCGCGATGAACCAGCGTCCGCTGGAATCCCTGATCCATCGCCCGCATCGGATAATTGTCACCCAGATGCCATTTTCCAAAAATGCCGGTCTGATAACCCGCCGTCGAAAAAATCTCCGCCATGGTTTCCTCGTCGGGATCCATCATCGCCCGGCCAATGTAGGTATCGATGCAACGCGTCCGGTAATTGTAACGCCCCGTCATCAAGCACGCGCGGGTGGGGGCACAAACGGGACTGACATAAAACTGGGTCATCTGACCACTCCGACTCGCCATCGCATCAAGATGGGGCGTCAGAATGGTCGGGTTTCCGTTGAAGCCAAAGTCTCCATACCCCTGATCGTCGGTCATCACCACGACAACATTCGGCCGTTCCACCTGGGCGAAACCTGAAAGGCCGCCACCCAGGAGGGCCACGAGGAGAAAAACACCAATTCGGGGAGTCTTCGTTTTCTTCATCATCGGGATCATCTAGGCACCCGTTCTACGCCTCAACCCCTGAATTCGCAAGCGACGAAGCCCCCATCTTCCCTGTCTCCCAGGCACCGTCATCCCTGGAACCAGTCGACCTCTCCGACCAGGGTTTGTTTCAGTTTCCGATGTCACTGCAAGTAGTCACTCCACAAAAAAACCCAGGCAAAGCCTGGGCTTGATTCAATCCGACTGTCCACCGGGGCAGGCAAGCCCAAGGCCTACAACCGTCCCCTGCGTCGTCCTACGCCCCTGCCTCCTGCTCCAAGTATTGACGATAGAAAGAAAAGGCGTCCGCCGTCCCTTTTTCAAACTCAAGTTCCGAACACGTCTCCCTCCAGGAACAT
>DEAY01000478.1 GCA_002348345.1 Verrucomicrobia bacterium UBA2970 | reverse complement strand
AAAACCGCGGTCAAACGTGCGTTGTTGGCGGCCACGAACGCCTGATTGAAACACGATTGCCATGTCCGAAGCGACCGAGCAGAAGCGCTTTACGCCACCCTGCCGCTACCTTCGAACCAACAAGATGTTTCACGGGACACCGGAAGAGTTCATGGAGGAGTCTGACGCCGGCTATTGGTGTGAGAAAACCCGTGAAACCTTTGGTCCGGATGGTGAATTCGTGGGAAATCAAGATTGCCACCCTGACCGATCGTGCTATTTGTGCTATTGACTATGGGGTCGAGCCCCATCCTCGATTTGGTTGACGGCCGGCCCGATTCATGACAACAAACCCAAAAACGAGAGTATGAATTCAATATCGAAACTCATGGCCCTCGCCGCAACCGCTGTTCTCTTCGGAACGGTCACTCAGGCGACGGCAATTACCGGGGACTATCTCGAAGTCCGCTCGTGCGACATCTACACCGGCCCCTGTTTCGCCAACGCCGAAATGGGCTTGACCGGCAAGGAGGGAATGCTGGTTTGGTCGATCAGGCAAGGAGAATGGAAAGGCGTATCTCTTTCTGGCCTCAAAGTCATCGCGGTGGTGGCAACCGACGCGACCCTGGGGGATCTTCGTTATGAACCTCAGAGTGGCAAGGCCGTCGTGATTGTCGATGCGGCAGCCAATGTATCCCAACAAGACGCCCTTCTTGACTTTGCTCGCTCCATGGCGGGGGATCTGATTGAGCGGGTGACCGAAGTGAAGACAAGCAGCATTGAATCGAGCCTGGGCGTCTGCAAGGAAGCAGGCTGTGCCCAGATTAAGGTCAATGGATTGATCGATATCTCAACCCGCTGTATTGGTGACAAAGACCACCTCTGTGGCAACGAGCGGACCTTCTACCCTCCGTTAACCTCGGTGTCGGACGCCCATCCCGTCGTCACTCAGTGGGCGAGTTACAACGGCTCAGGTCTGGACCGTACCTGGCAGTTGACAGACTACCGGTCGGCTTTTCTCGCCAAATTTGAATATTGAGCCATTTCGTTCGTCGAAACGGGTCGGAAGCCATTGCGCTTCCGACCCGTTTCTTTTAGGGTCTCATCTCAACGTTTGTTAAGAAAAATGTCAGTCTCAAACTTGATCAACCACTCATTGCTTCGCATCCTCTCCATTGTGCTTTTGGCGACATTCGCTTCGCCGATACTCAATGCCTCTGACTACGAGGTGACCCTCAGCGACAAAGCACCTCCCGCCGGCCTCGGCGAGTCCATCCAGGATGAGCTCGCCCACAAAGCCATCCTGGTCCTCCACAAAGGCAAACCCATGTATGAGGTTTGGTTGCGAAAATCCCTCCTCCTCAAAACCACGGTTTCCTCCCCGAATCGGGCCCTCAACGCCATTGCTCAGACCACGCTGCTTGGAGCGATTAGGATCACCAACGATGAGCGAGACTATCGGGATGACGAACTCTACGAAGGCCTTTACACCATCAGATTTGGCCTCCGTCCTGAAGATGGCAACCACCTTGGCACATCGGAACATTTGTTTTTCGCGGTCTTGATTGATTCAAAATACGATCAAGAGCTCGGCAAAATCGTTAAATCCAAACAGCTCGTCAAAGCAAGCAGCAAGACCTCGGCCAATGATCACCCCATGATCCTGAGTCTTTTCCCCGTGGCATCGTCCTCGCCAACAGTACCGACGGTGCACGAACCGGCCCATCAGCACCAGGCCGTCAGGTTGTCTCTTCCCGCCAAGAATCCCGATGGTTCGGATGCAGGATCGGTGGTCTTTGATCTCGTCATCGAGGGAATGGCTGATTTCTAACTCGACGGCGGAGTCCAGATCAACGATTCCGGTAACGGAACCATTTCCGGAGATCGGATGGCTCGGACCGCTAAATAGGGCGGCACGTAGCGACTGCGATGACGAAACGATCCCGGATCTGCTTCAGGATCACCATGACGGGGTTCCCGAACATCGTCGATCACAAAACCCGCTCGACAGAGCCCGCCAAGGATGTTTTCGAGACGATGAAGATACTCATGAGTGCCAGGCTCCCGATGTTCACTGCCAGTCACCGGCGGGAGTGCCCCTTCGCGATCGTAGGGTTCGCAAATGACGTAACGGCCCTCACGGTCCGGAACGGATGACGCTTGAAGGCTGATGGGCTGCTTGTGTTGAACCACATAGACGCCTCCCGGTTTCAAGACCCGAGCCACCTCCCGATAGACTTGGTTCAAGTCCGAGACATAGCAACTGCTCACGGGCTGAAGCACAATATCAAAGACCGCGGTTCCAAGTTCTTCCAGCGCACTCATCGATGTTTTGAGGGTCGTCAACGTCAACGATTCTCGCTCTGCTACCCAGCGATCCAGCTTTAACATTTCCTCACTGATATCGACCACCGTCGTCACAGCCCCGGCCGCCGCAAACAGCGGACCATGCCGCCCCCCTCCCGCGGCGAGACAAAGTACCCGCCGACCCTCATAGGGCGTCGGCAACCAGCCGAAGGGATTGATGATTCGCCCCGGATTCTGGAAGTCCACGGGCCTTACGGGATTAGCAAAGCTGGCCCCCTCCCGCGCCAAATCATCCCAAGCCTGACTATTGTGGCATTCGTCACTCGTCATTTCGGCTCTCACCGATACCAGAAGCCTCGACCTTTTTGAAAAAAAACCGCTCTTCCGTAGGGGGAAAAATGTGCCAACCACTCCGAGGCCGCCAATCACGAGATTTCAGTTCCTCACCAACACTTTACAGTTTAACAACTTGAACCCCCCCGCCTATGATCCGCTGATGACGTTAGAGGAACAGATGATCGATATCGCCAAACGCGCGAAGACCGCATCGCGTGGACTGACGACGCTGTCGACCGACCAAAAGAATCGTTGTCTTCGAGCCATGGCAGACGCCATCGAGACCAATCAGGAGGCGATTCAGTCGGAAAACGCCATGGATTTGGAAGCGGGTCGAGAAATGGGACTCTCTTCCGCACTGCTTGATCGATTGGAGCTTACGGAAACCAGGATCTCAGGGATGAGCCAAGGCCTCCGCGAAGTCGCCGAGTTGCCTGATCCCGTCGGTCGGACACTTGAGGAGCGAGAACGTCCCAACGGACTCAAACTCCGCAAGGTCAGCACCCCAATCGGTGTGGTCGTGATCATTTACGAATCTCGACCCAACGTCACGGCCGATGCGGCCGGCCTCTGCCTCAAATCGGGCAACGCAACCGTCCTCCGTGGTGGCAAGGAGGCAATCCACTCGAATCAGATCATCGCCAAGACGATGGTCGGGTCGGCCCAAGATATCTGCCCCGAGTTTCCTCTCGACGCCATTCAGGTGGTTCCGACCACCGATCGTCAAGCGATCCCGTTGCTCCTTTCCCTCAGTGAATACATCGATCTCTGCATGCCACGCGGGGGCGAGGGACTGATTCGTGCGGTGGCCGACTGTTCTCGCGTTCCGGTCATCAAACACTACAAAGGGGTCTGCCACGTCTATGTCGATCGTGAGGCAGACCTCGATGCGGCCGCCGCAATCGCAGTCAACGCCAAGACCCAGCGACCGGGGGTGTGCAACGCCATCGAAACGCTCCTCATCGACGAAGGCGTCCACGACGATTTCGCCCCCAGAATCGCCCAATTGCTCTGGGATCACGGGGTCGAACTCAGAGCCGATGCCGCCTTCATTCAACAAGTCAATGGTTCCCTAGAATCGCGTGATTCCAAATTGGTTCAAGCAACCGAAACCGATTGGGACGCGGAGTATCTCGATCTCATCCTTGCGGTTAAAATGGTCGATGGTGTCGGTGGTGCAATTGCCCATATTAACCAATTCGGATCGGGTCATTCAGACACAATCGTGACGACGAACGACACCACAGCCGAGCGGTTTCTCAACGAGGTGGATGCCTCGACCGTCTACTGGAATGCCTCGACTCGCTTCACTGATGGCGCGGAATTTGGCATGGGTGCCGAGATCGGGATCAGCACGGACAAGATCGGCGCTCGCGGCCCGATGGGGCTGGAGGAGCTGACGAGCTATAAGTGGCTCGGATTGGGCCAAGGACAGATTCGGGAGTAGCAACCCGTCGAAGCAACGGAACCCTCCCTTCCCTTCACCGTGCCCGTGACCTATCACTCACGCCAGACTGTCGAACGAGCCCAATGGATTGCATCCCAGCTTCCCAAAGGGGGGCTTTTCGCCGGACACACCTGGCGAATTGCACCCCATCCTTTCGGCCTAGACAAACGCCTCGCCAATCAACTGGAGAAACTGGGGCGGGTCCTACTGCAGTTCTATCGGGCGGTCAACCTGCTTTACCGAAAGAGCGCCGAGGGAAAACTGCCCCCCTGGATCGCCCAACTCCTCGATCAGGGAAAACCGAACGCGCTCATCGCTCTCCAGCGACACGACTCTTTTCGTCACGATTTGCCGCGAATTATCCGACCAGACATTCTTCTCACCGAGGAGGGTTTCTCCATTACGGAACTCGACAGTGTTCCGGGTGGAATCGGGCTCACCGGTTGGTTGAATCAACAATATGACCGACTGGAAGCTCACTTTGCCCCGAACCCGACGGCATCCGCCGAAAGCGTGCCCGTGCTCATCGGCCATCAAGACGGACCCGTGCGGGGATTTGCCAACCTTTTCGGTGAGGCTGACCGGATTAGAGTCATCGTTTCCGATGAATCCTCTACCTACCGTCCCGAAATGCAATGGTTAGCCGAGCAATTACGGCCAATCAAAGACATCGAAGTCCACGACGATTCATTCTCTGGCTTCAACGATGGGGACGGGGTCTATCGATTCTTCGAGTTGTTCGATCTCGACCAGGTCCGCAATGCTCAGACGATTTTCGATCTTGCTCAGAATCGGCGAATCAAGTTGACCGCTCCTCCCAAGGCTTTTCTGGAAGAAAAGCTACTCCTGGGACTTCTCTGGAACCGAAACCTCCGGGAGTTTTGGCGTCAGGAATTGGGACAGGCCTTCCTGAAGACACTCCACCAACACATCCCCTACACCTGGATTATCGACCCGACGCCCCTCCCGCCCCATGCCGCCTATCCCGACCTGGGTTTGACGGACTGGCACCAACTCAAGTCGCTGTCCCAGAAGGAACGAAGGCTGATCCTCAAGATTTCGGGCTTTGCCCCTCAGGCATGGGGGGCTCGAGGGGTCCATTTGGGGAGCGACTTATCAACCGAGGCTTGGAGGGCGGCCGTGGACCGCGCCATTCAGGCCTTTCCTTCCAACCCTTACATTCTCCAGCCCTACAAAAAACCCCGCATCGTTGAGTCCCAGTGGGTCGACCTCAATCATCAGGAAGCACAAACGATGAAAGGACGGGTTCGCCTATGCCCCTACTACTTCGTTGTCGGCGAGGGCGATCAGGCACGCGTCCGCCTGGGCGGTTGCCTGGCCACCATTTGTCCTGCCGACAAGAAAATCATTCATGGCATGACCGACGCGATTATTGCGCCGTGCAGCGTTCATGAGGCCGCAACGCAGCCCCACCAGCCCACCTAGCCTCCACCCCCCGGGCTAGATATTGATCTCATAGACCTGGCCGTCGACCAGCACCTTTCGACGGTTCGGCTTACTCGACCACCGGGGTGGCTTCATCGACATCTGCCACTCGAGGAGCGCCTTCTCCAAGCGAGAGCCAACCTCAGGGCGACGGTCGGAAAGATTCTCACTCTCTCCCGGATCTTCATTGAGGTTGAAAAGCCAGCGACTCTCATGAGATTGAATCAGCTTCCATTCATTTCAACGAACCGCTTTGTTCGGCCCATTGCGCCAAAACAATCTCTCGTGCGGATCCCCCGTTTTCTCGCCCCGAAGGAAAGGCAATAGATCAACGCCATCCAACGAAATCGAATCCGGCACCCGAAGCCCGGCCGCGGCACAGATCGTCGGAAACAAATCCAGCGAACTCACCGTCCCCTCATACGTCGAGCCGGCACTCATCCGTCCCGGCCATCGAACCATCATGGGCACACGGATCCCCCCTTCGAACAGAAAAAGCTTCCCCAACCGAAGCTTGCCGTTGTCCTGGACACGGGTGTAAACGGGGCCGCCATTGTCGTTGAGGAAGAAGACGAGGGTGTTCTGCGCCAGATGCTCGTCGTCGATCACTTGAAGAATCCGACCGACCGCATCGTCGAGGGCGCTGGTCATGGCGTAGTAGGCGCGCCGGGCTTCATTCTCAACGCCTGGAAACCGATCGAGATACTCTTGAGAAGCCTCGAGCGGCGTGTGAACGGCGTTGAATGGCAGGTAAGCAAAAAAGGGGCGATCCCTGTTCTTACGAATAAAGGCCACCGCCTCGCGAGCGATCGCATCCGTCAAATAAGCCTTCTCCTCGAGACGTTGTTGGCCGCGCATCATTGAGGAGTAGACGGGCTGACGACGCTTCGATTCGAAGTAAGAATGCGCCCCCGCGAGGAAGCCGTAAAATTCGTCAAATCTTCTCGCTTGCGGACGAAAGTATGAACGCGTCCCCAGATGCCACTTCCCAAACATCCCGGTCCGATAGCCGGCC
>DEAY01000152.1 GCA_002348345.1 Verrucomicrobia bacterium UBA2970 | reverse complement strand
AGCTTGCCTAATTCCCCTCTTTGGGCGCGGGTCAGCGGTCCATGCTGTTCTCGGGCCGCCTTGAAGGTGCTCTGAAACAGAGGACGAAGGTCTTCCAAGTGCAGAACGACCTCGAAATTGGGGTGATTCTCGGCAAGCGGAACCCCGTTTCGATCAAGGACCTTCCCTCGAATCGCTGGTTCTCGCATCGTCCGAAAGGATTGAATCTCGCGAAATCGTTCATATTTCTTGAACGAAACGACCTGGAGATACCACAGCCCGCTTGCCAGGATGACAAACCCCAGCAAAATCATTCCTGCCAAGCATCGCATCCGGGCATCAGGTTCTCGGAGTGGATCAATCGCGTACACGCCCTATCCTCTCCCTCGCTTGATTTCGACATCGGACCGAAACCGGGAGGAGGGCTCTTCGGCATAGGTCAGTTCCGATTCCAACCAATCGAACACCTTAAAGAGCAGGGGAGCCAAGATCGCTCCCGATATTCCCAGAATCCCAATCTGAATCCACGTCCCCCAACCGACCACCGGTTGATAGCCGAGGCCCCACAGTAAAGACACACCCAGAACGGGATTGGCCATCGCCACCCCGGCACCCAGGCAAATCTGGGCCAACGCTTGATCTCGAAGAATGACACCCCGGACTTGAATCAAGGCGACGCCGATCATGCCGAGTGTCATCAGGCTCATGCCCAGCGGGTTGGCTGAAAGCGAATCAAATAACAGTCCCGCGACGCTGGAAACGACAAGTGCCGAGGAGAGGCTGCCTCGCATCGCCGCATAAAGCACCAACAAGGGGAGCACGTCGATGCGGGTCCCGAAAAGCCCCTCCCGCAAAAGCCCTCTGCCTTCAACAAACGCCATCAGCGTGCACATGCCAAGGAGGAGCACAAGGGTCAGCCGATTCATTCAGTCTCCCCCCCTTCCCCGGACCGATTGGTGATCACCCATACCAGATCCAGACGCTCCAAATCCGCCAACAATCGAACGCGGGCTCCCGAATACAAGCCGAATTCATAGGATTGGCTATCGAGCAATCTCGCGATTGGAATGCCTTTCGGAAAGACCCCCCCAGCGCCACTGGTGAGAATCTCCGTCCCCGGCTCAAGATCCGCATCGCTCGGGAGATGTTGCAACTCGACGATCCGCCGGTGAACAGCCCCCCGCCGACTCGAGGTCACAATCCCTCCATGCTGAGAACCCTCTAACACGGCGGCAACCCGGCAATTCGGATCGCCGACGAGGGAAACCTTTGATCGAGTCGGCCCCACCTGAACCACTTTTCCCACCAAACCCTGGTCGGTCAACACGGCTTGGTCCACCGCTAGACCATCCTCGCTTCCCAAGTCCAGAACTGCTCCGCGCCACCAATTAGTCGGATCTTCGATAATGACCCGGGCAAGTTTGAGATCCCACGGCTGGTCCTTCTTCCAGGCAACCATGGCCCGAAGTCGCGCGTTGTCATTGCGCTGTTGTTCCCACTGAAACTCCCGAATCCGAAACCGGCGGTTCTCCTGGCGAAGGCGATCGATCTCGGCAAGCAGGATCGACCGGGGGGTGAGGTAGACACGAGACCGTCGTCCCAGCTCCTCGACCCCGTTCGCCGAACCCATCAGGGGCAAAAAGGACCACCCGACCACTCGCTTGAGTTGGTCGTTGAGCCGAGACGGCAGCAGGACCATGGTCAAGCCAAGTCCTAGAACCGCGATACAAATAACAACTTTCGGACGATGTAACATTCTACTCCGAATGCAACCGGAGTGAACGCACCATTAGGTTCGGCTCGAGGACGCGACCCGTTTGAGAAACTGGAGTTCCTGAAGAACTCGCCCCGTTCCTTCCGCCACCGCCGTGAGAGGATCATCACCGACATGAACCGGCAGCCCCGTCTCGTTGGCGACCAGCCGATCAATTCCTCGAAGCAGGGCTCCTCCCCCGGCAACCACAATTCCTCGGTCAACAAGATCAGAAGCCAATTCCGGAGGACACCGTTCTAAGGTGATCCGAATCGACTCCAAAATACTAGTCAACGGCTCTTTCAGCGCTTCCCGGATCTCTTCTGAACAAATCGCGAGCGTCTTGGGTAATCCAGAGCTCAAATCGCGACCTTTGACTTCCATCGTCAATTCTTCATCCAATTGGAACGCCGAACCTATGCGGATTTTGATTTCCTCCGCAGTGCGCTCACCTATCATTAAATTATAGGCACGCTTCATGTGGGCGACGATTGTCTCATCAAACTCATCTCCCCCCACCCGCAGGCTCCGCGCGAACACGATCCCTGCCAGAGAAATGATGGCAATCTCACAAGTCCCACCACCAATATCAACAATCATATTTCCCGCCGGTTCATGGACCGGCAACCCTACCCCTATCGCCGAGGCCATCGGCTGCTCAATCAAGTAGACCTCACGCGCCCCCGCATGCGTTGCGGAGTCCTTAACCGCCCGTTTCTCCACTTCCGTGATCCCCGACGGGACCGCAACCACAACCCGGGGCGCAATCAGTTTTCGAAAATGGACCTTCTGGATAAAATGCCGCAACATCGACTCGGTGATTTCAAAGTCAGCAATCACCCCATCTTTCATGGGTCGGATGGCCACGATGTTGCTGGGCGTCCGCCCCAACATCTTTTTGGCCTCATCTCCAACGGCAAGAACATTCGTTGTCCCTGCCTGAATCGCCACCACCGACGGCTCGCGGAGCACGATTCCTTGATCGCGCACGAAAACCAGCGAATTCGCCGTGCCAAGGTCGATCCCAATGTCGTTGGAAAACAGGCCTTTGAGTTGGGTTAGCATTTATACAGCCTCAAACAGCCCAAAATAGGGGCGCAGGATAACTCCGGTCAAGGGTTTAACCATTCATCCCAGAGGAGATAGAAGGCGATAAGCCTCTGGCCTTTGGCTTATTCTCGGAACAGATCGAGGAACCCATTGGGATTCTCAAACGGAACCACCCGCTGCGTCGCGGATTGGCTTTTTCAAGCCAAGATGAAACGCAATCGGTGGTGCCAACCAACGGCTCCGCCGCTCCCATCATCAGGAGGTGCCGGCCAGGGCCTGGTGAAAGGCCTGCAAGGATTCGACCGAGAACCCGCGTTCCTTGAGGGTCGAGATCGCCGAAACCGCCGACCGGGCGCTTCCCAGCGTCGTGATGATCGGAACTCCGTTATAGACCGAGGTGGTCCGGATCTTCACTTCATCGGCCCGAGGCGATTGTCCCGAAGGGGTGTTGATGACCAATTGGAGCTCTCGGTTGAGGAGAAGATCCAAGGCGTTGGGTCGCCCTTCCGAAACCTTGTGGATTTCTCGCACTTCCAGCCCCGCTTCCCGCAACCTGGCCGCCGTCCCCACGGTCGAAACCAGTTCAAACCCCAATCGACCAAACTCCTTGGCCAATGCCACCACCCCGGCTTTGTCGTCGTCATTCACGCTGATGAAGACCGTGCCCTCCAGGGGAAGCCCGGCACCCGCGGCCATCTGTGACTTTCCGAAGGCCGTCCCCAGATCAGAATCGATCCCCATCACTTCTCCGGTGGACTTCATTTCCGGAGAAAGCAAAATGTCCTGGCCGTGAAATCGGTTAAAGGGGAAGACAGACTCCTTCACGGTCCAGTATTTGGGAATGATTTCCTCGGTAAAACCCAGTTGCTTGAGGGACGTTCCCGCCATCACCCGGGACGCCAACTTCGCCAGGGGAACGCCAATCGCCTTGCTGACAAAGGGCACCGTCCGGGAAGCCCTCGGGTTGACTTCGAGGACATAGACCACGCCATCTTTGACGGCATACTGCACATTCATCAATCCGACGATCTTGAGGTGCCGGGCCATTGCTTCGCTGTATCGGCGGATCGTCTCGAGCACATCCGAGGATAGATTCGGAGGGGGTAGCACCATGGCGGCATCGCCTGAATGAACCCCGGCGTATTCAATATGCTCCAGCATGCCGCCCACGACAACCGTTCCTTCCCTTGGATCCTCGTGGAGCCCCACGTCCGCGATACAGTCGACATCCACCTCCGCCGCCTTCTCCAAGAATTTATCCACCAGAACCGGGCGCTCGGCAGATGCTTCCACGGCGCTCTCCATGTAGCGCTCCAACTCCGCATCCGAGTATACGATCTGCATCGCCCGCCCCCCGAGGACAAAGGAAGGACGGACGAGAACCGGATACCCCAATTCCTTGGCAACCGCCAGTGCTTCCCCGGAATGGGTCGCAATCCCGTTCTCCGGCTGAGGAATGTCCAGCTCCCGGAGCATGCTCGCAAACAATTCGCGATCCTCCGCCATTTCGATGCTCCGAGGCGAGGTTCCAATGATGTTGACCCCGTTCTCCTCCAGTCCAATCGCTAGATTCAAGGGCGTCTGCCCCCCAAACTGAACGATCGCCCCCCAACACTTCTCCCGCTCATAGATATGGAGCACGTCCTCTAAGGTGAGGGGTTCAAAGTAGAGCCGATCACTCGTGTCATAATCGGTCGAAACGGTTTCCGGATTAGAGTTCACCATGACCGTTTCAAACCCGCTCTCCCGAAGCGCAAAGGAGGCGTGTACGCAGCAGTAGTCGAATTC
>DEAY01000083.1 GCA_002348345.1 Verrucomicrobia bacterium UBA2970 | reverse complement strand
AGGCTCAATCGTCAGCGTCTCACCTTCCTCCACAAAAACAAAGCCGTTCAGTATATAGGTGTTTTCCGCTTTCCATGTCACCTCCTCGTCAATAGACGCATCGGTGACCTCGATCGTCGCCGCCAACGTTGAGAGACTCGTAGCGAGGGTAAAGATTCCACCCAGGAATCTACTTAGAAATGATTTCATCGTTTTCGTATGACTTGTTATCGCTGCTTGCACTGTAAGAAATGAACCGTCACACCCAAGTCAAGACAGCCGGGGTTACACCAAAAAAGCGAAGACGTTACGGTTTGGTGAATAGACCCGATTAGTGATTTAAAAAGGCGCGGCCCGGCGAAAAACCATAGGCGAAATGAACATCAAAAATCGTAACTGAGAGAGATGCCAAAAGAACGCCCGCGCCGGAACGAGGAATAAACATACTCTGTCCCGTCAGGACCGCCAAAGTCGTAAGTAGTCTTAACCAGCGGATCGAGGAGATTTCGGATCGACAGCCTGATATTCCAATGATCGTTAAGGCGTTGAGTCAGGGTGAAGTCGAGCGAATCAACGGGTTGCTCAAAAATGTGTGGTGTCTCCCGTTGCCCCACCGAAAATAATCGCTCGCCAAAAACATTGTAGAACAAGCTGGCCGTGGTTTCGGAGCGTGGGTTGTGGTAGGTGAGATCGACGTTGACGATGTAAGGCGATTGCCCCGCCAAGGGCACCGTCCCCTCGCCAAAATCGAACGGTCCTTTGTCCACTTCCGACTCCGCCAGGGTGAAATTACCTCCCAGAGTGAACGCTTCGAGTTCGGGTCGAATGAAATCCAACGTCTTGCGGGCTTCGAGTTCCAGACCGTACACCTTGCCCTTCTCGCGATTCTGATATTGCACTTGGCGATTCGCTGTGGCCGTGGTCTTCTGAATCGGATCCTGCAAGGTTTTGTAGAAGAGCGAGAAAGCCAAAACCTCGCCCGGATTCGGAAACCATTCCCAGCGGAGGTCGTAGTTGTCGATCGAGGTCAGCGTGAGGTCAGGGTTTCCCACCAGCAATTCGCGATTGGCCACATCGAAAACGGAGATGGGGGTAATCTCACGATAAGTCGGTCGCGCCAACGTCTGTCCATACGAAAGCCGCAGATTCATATCCGGGATGATCTCGTAAATGAGACCGGCAGCCGGCAGCAGGGAAGTTTCTTCAAGATTGGCCATGCCAGCGCGCTCACCAAAGCTTTCCACCGTAAGGCTGGTAGTTTCGTAGCGGGCTCCGCCGACAAATTTCACTTTCTCGATGATCGGCACTTCGGACATCAAGTAGCCGGCGTAAACATCCTGGAAACCATCGTAGTTGTTGAATGGACGTTCCTCGATGTACTTGTTGAATCGAAACGAACCCCGGCCCGGATCTACGTATACCACGTTCTCCGGGGCCAGGAAGGCGCTCGGATCTCCCGTTTGGTTCAAGTCAGCAAAACGCGGCGATGAATTACTGACATACTCAAATCGCCGCTCCTCATAAACACGTTCGGAACCGGAGTAATAGGCACCAAATTTCAATTTCCCCTCGAGACCACTCCAGACGTCGAAGGGTATCGTGTTATCAATCTTGAAGTTCTCATTGTCCTCATTGACCGAGCGGAAGTAACGAGTCGGCGCTTGGTAACCCGAAAGATTGATATCGACCGTGCCCGAAGGACGCCGCTGGAACTGCAGCAAACGCAAATCCGGCTGGTCCTGTAGGGTCGACGAGAGTGAGGCGATCCACTCCATCTTCCAATCCGCCAACTTCGCAAACTCGTGATCGCCGCGAAATTGATAGGTTTGCAATTCCCGTTGAGTGAACTGCAATACCCGTCGTTCAAAGGTATCCGGCTCCAAGCCAAACAAGAAACCCTCCTGAAAGAGCACTTGATCCTCGCTATTGCGATTGTAAAGAAAGTTAAAGCCCACCTCGTGAGTCTCCCCAAGGCGGTAAGCCGCATTCACCACACTTCCCCAAGATACCGCATCGACAGCACGAACATCATTGAGTTCCATGAAGGCCTGTAGCGAGTCACCACTGCGTTCGTACCGCCCTTGAAAACCATCGTCGAAGAAGGAGTAGTTTCGGGAGTAACTCAGTCCGCCGAACAAACCGAGATCCCGTTTCATGAATTGAATCGTATCTCCGATCGATCCCGAGAAGTTATGTCTCAAGAGGGAACGATCTTCGCTCGGACCCATCTCGGGAGTGAAAGCGGAAGTGAGAGCGATTATCTCGTCGGCAGCCACCGTGCGGGACTCGGTTGTCCGGCCACCGCCGGACCGGGTTTCATTGACCAAGGCCTGAGTGTCGATCTCTCCGGCTGCTCCCCATTCATCCGGGATTTTCCGGATTCCATCGTCGAAACCCAGGAAATCCGTGTCGCCACCTTCATAGCTCAAGAAGTTATCATTGAATGAGGCTTGCGGGTTATAGCTGGCCCCAATGGAGAGCCCGCTGGTGAACTCGGACGGAAAGGATTTGGTAATCACATCCACGGATCCACCGGAAAAGCCGCCAGGTTTATCAGGCGTAAACGTTTTTACAGTCACAATACTCTCAATTG
Organism: Verrucomicrobia bacterium UBA2970; assembly: GCA_002348345.1. Classification (GTDB taxonomy): domain Bacteria; phylum Verrucomicrobiota; class Verrucomicrobiia; order Limisphaerales; family AAA164-E04; genus UBA2970. The sequence continues at coordinate 7,679 of DEAY01000083.1, read as the reverse complement.
AACTGGAAGGGAAGATATCCATCTGCACGGCCCGCCGATCCGGATCCGGACTGGGGACTTCAGCTCCGTTGAGAGTCGTATTGCTGTACCGATCACCCAAGCCACGGATGAAAACATACTTCCCGCCAATGACCGAAGCACCGGTCACTTTAGTCATGATCTCTGCCGCATTATTGGCACCCGCTCGGGAGAAAAAGTCGGCCCCAATAGAGTCCTGCATCGCGGCGGATCCCTGGCGATCACTCAGTAGGGCTACACTTTGATCCACGAAGGGTTCCGAGATGACTTCGTATGGCTCGAGCTCGTAAAACTCGGGCTTCATTTTCAGGTCTGCATTCGAGGTCTGACCGACGATCACCCGAATGTCACTGACGGTCGAGCGTGCGTAACCCGACTTGGAAAAAATCAAGATGTGGTTACCACCAGCCACGCCTTCCAAACGGTAGCGACCCGAAATGTCGGTCGTTGTTCCCGATGTCGTTCCCCGTAGCACCACGGTCACGCCCGGGACGGGAGTTCCCTCCCACGAGTCCGTCACCGTGCCAGCAATAATTCCGCCGATAACCTGCGCATGGAGATCGGTTGAACTTCCTGCGAACAGGAAAGCGAGAGTCAGCGATCCGCATCGTAGGAGCATAGAATTCTCGTGCCTTAACCGACTGGAAAACAGAAAAGAAATCACCGATTACGCGTTAAGAATTTCAAATCGCCGCGAACCGCTCATCCCGCTGATGCCCGAGCCACCCGCTCAACCGCCTCCAAGTATTTTTGAACATTATCCCGCGGGTTCACTTTTTGAGCCTTCTGCAACAACTCTAGAGCTTCGCTATAGTCCTGTTGCCGCACTAGCAACTGGGCGTGCTTCAACCAAGCGTCCGCCTCGAATCCGGTGATTTTCGCGGCTAACTCGTAGCGAGTAACCGCCATGGCCGTTTCTCCCTCCTGGGCATAAAACCCACCCGCTAGAAGGAGCGCTTCGCCATCGAGAGGATTCTTTCCAATGATCTGTTCCAATACCGTCAGGGCCTTTTGACCTTCGCCATTCGCGATGGCCACTTTCGATTCCAGTCGCAGCAACTTCGCCTCTTCCTCATCACTCATGGTGGCCTGATGCCGCTGCTTAACTTTGGCAAACATATGATCCGCCTCCGTCCAAGCGCCTCGGCTGACCAGAATCTCGCACGCTCTGAGCGAACGCCGGATATCATTCACTCCGTCCTTTTCAATCGCATCGAGATAAACCGGCAGAGCCAATTCCAACGCATCATCCAACATGTAGATGTCCCCCAAGAGCATGAGGTTTGGCAGGGTCGCTTTACCCATCCGCCGGAGCATTTCAAAATTGACCGCCGCCTTGGCGTTGTCCTCCATTTGCAGGAATACGTTCGCCTGCAAGGACCAGAGATTGGCGCTCTCCGGGCTCTCCGCCAGAATCTCATCCAATAGAGCGACCGCTTTGGAATAATTGGATCGGGCAATGTAGGCTTTGATCAGCCCCAATTTCCAATCCTGGTTGTCCGGATCAAAAAGAATCGCATTCAAATAAGCCGCTTCGGCGGAGAGATACTTTTCATCATTCAAATACGAATAGCCCAGCAGTCCGTAAACACTGGAATCCGTGGCACCGAGCGAGAGTGCCTTGGTCAAGGCTTTCGCGGCCTCGTCAAAACGTCCCTCCTGGGCCAGCGCAAAACCCAGATTGCGGTACGCCCGCCGAAATTCCGGAAACTTGGTGATGGCGAGTTCGTATTGTTCGATTGCTTTGACCGCATCGCCGTCTTGAAAATGAAGCGCGCCGAGCGTGAACGGGAGAACCGCACTTGAGGTCGGAGTAATCATTTGAGCCAAGCGCGACTTCGCCTCCTCAGGATTGTCGCGCATGGTATCGCTGAGTTCGCGGAAGGCCATCTGTTCCTCCGGCGTTTCGAAACGCGGCTCAATCTCGGTATTGAAACCATAGCTCGCCATAAATCGGCGAACGAATTCCGGATTGTTCCAAAACTCCAAACGAGTCGCATCATCCAAGCCGGCCGCATGCGCTGGCGGTAGGCTAGGGAACAATCCCCAGACCACGGCAGCAGTTAACAGGTATCGGAAGCGGGAATAACGGTTCATTGGTTCTAAAGTTATCGGGTCAAACGAAAGGCAATTTGTTGGCGCACATAGGACCGGACCGATTTTCCGTCCCGGGTACCGGGTTTAAATCGCCAACGACGAACGGCCATCAGGGCCGGTTTTTCAAATTCGGGTCGGCTAGAAGATTCCACTCGCGGATCCTGCACGCGACCAGTCTCATTGAGGACGAACAACAGTACGACCGAGCCCTCGATCTTGGCTTTCAACAATTCCGGTGGATGCCGAGGCGCCACTTGCGCCACGGGTTGGGGCCGCTGATCCAAATCCGCAATATCAAAAATGGCGACATCCTGTAAGGCTTGCTCGCCACCGAAGTCCAAACCACGACCAAGCGCTCCCCCCGTCCCTGCGCTGACATCCAAATCCAAGTCACTCAAACTCAGCGGCATCGACTGCTCATTCAACTCAGGCGGCGGCTCCGCTTCTTCGGGTTGGGGCGGCGGCGGCGGTTCGGTTTCCGTAGCCGGCGGTGGTGGCGGTGGAGCAGCGGTATCGATCTGGGCGATCTCCAGCTCCCGTTTGGCCCCACTGGAAATGGCTTGAGTGAGCGGAAGTACCAGGAAAACGCATAAGGTACCGACCAACGCGCCCAAGACCGTCAAGGGCCAACTCACTCGAGTCGAGGGCGGTGTATAGACTTTGCGCATGTGGAGCTAGAGGAGAGCGCCGAATACCAGCTGGATCACGTACCGGAACGCTCGGACGCCAGACTCACAGAGTTGGCCCCACCCAGTTTCGCTTCGTCCACGACCTGGAGCACAATACCGTAATTGGCGGTTTCGTCACCTTGAACGATCACCGGCATATCTTCCGCCTGCGTCATCCGCTTGACCAAGGGTCGAACTCCGGAAATCCCAATCTCGCGGCCTCCATAAACCACTTGCCCCTTACCGGTGACCGCGAGGAGAATACTATTCTTCTCCAAACTTACGGCCGAAGCTGCCTGGGGTTTGTCCACTTCGACACCGGTTTCTTCCACGAAAACGGTCGTGACGATAAAGAAGATCAGGAGGATAAACACCATATCGATCAACGGAGATACGTTGATCTCGGAGATCTCCTCCGACTCATTAATAGAGCGGCGATATTTCATCCGGCAACCGGGGCGAGACCGAAGTCCGCAACCGGCCGAACATCGGCTTCAGCTGCAGGAACACTAGCCGGAATCGAAGGTGTATCCGGACTCTTGAATTGTTGTACGGTGCGGGTTTCCAGATGAGCCAAGAACGCTTGCAACTCGTCCCGCTTCCGCTTCAATACTTGAACCATCATCAAACCAGGAAGCGCGACACACAGTCCCACTTCAGGCGGAAACAGCGCTGCCGAGATTCCTTTAGCCATCATCCCGGCCATTTCTCCACTTCCGGCGCCGATGGACTGGAAGGTCAACAACATTCCCATAACCGTGCCCAGGAGACCGATTAGTGGGGCGGCGGTCACGAGGATGTTGGTAAAGGAAATATTGCGATCAACGTACGGAATCTTCGAAGCGGTGACTTCCGCAAAGCGACTAGCCACTTCATCCAAAGACTTCGCTTCATCCTGCGTGTAGCGAATGATCTCACCAATCTCCCCCTCGCCGCTCGAAGGGTCGATGATCCATTGATTCCAAGTGGATTCCGACACGCGATTGAAATCACGTTTGGAAAAATAGAGAAACAGCCGAATGGCCGAGGTGTAGATCAGAATACTTAGAAAACACAACGGAATCATGGTCCAGCCGCCCGCCGTCCAAATACTCCAAACTCGTTCAATAAAAAACTCTGTCATTGTTATTCACTTTCAGTTGCAGTTTCGGCGTAATCCGGTACGCCATTGATAAATCCAACCGTCGCTTGCTCCATGCTCCCCAGGATACCCTTGGCTTTCCGGGAAACGATGGCATGACAAATCAATGCGGGCACGGCAGTCACCAGACCGAACTTGGTCGTAATCAAGGCTTCCGAGATACCGGCGGACAGCATGCGCGGATCGCCCGTTCCGAACACGGTGATCATATTGAAAGTATTGATCATCCCCGTAACGGTTCCCAGCAGCCCGAGCAACGGAGCCGTCGCCGCAGTCAGTGCGATCACGGGCAACCAACTCTCCAAACTCGGCTTGGCGCCTAGCATCCGCTCATAAAGAATCTCCTCGATGTACTCCTTCTTCTCCCGATAGTTAGCAACCGCCGTCACGAGGACATCCCCAGCCATCCCTTTTATGTTGGCGGCATGATCCTTGGCCTTCTGTACGTTCCCCGTCTTTAGCAGACTGAGGACCAGTTGTAAGTCTGCAGGCGCCACCAATTGAATAGAGGAGAGCCGAATGAACTTCAGCAGGGCGATTAGAACGGCGATGATCCCCAACCCAACAATCGGAATCATCACCGGCCCACCCTTTTTCAAGTGTTCGATCAGCGTATCCTCAGTGGCCGAAATCTTAAGCGCATTCCCCAGGCTTCCATCCAAAGGTAAACTCCCACTGCCACTGGAAACCAATTCACGAACGGCGGTCGTGGCCTCAGGTCCCAGATCGACTACCGTTGGTTCAGGGGAACCCAACTGCAACTGCGCCAAGCCGCCCGTCTCCGTCTCATTGCTGGCAAATACCGCCACCGGGCCGACCACCACAAATTTGCCCTGCTCCAGCACCCCACTCGGTGACAACGCATGGCCGCCAAAAGAATCACCGCCCATCAGCCGTTGCATCCGATCCAAGGCCCCTTCCAAGAGCAAAACTTGCTGGCGGGTCTTATCAATAAACTCGAGATCCGCATTGGCCGAAACCGCCTTGGTTTGCTCGATCAGATCCGAGTACTGCTGGACTTCTCCGATATGGATCCGAGTCTCAAAGACGCGAACATACTCCGCCAACAATCCGGCGATGTAATTGTGCTCATCGCTCAGCCCTTTGACTTCAGTCTTCAGCGCGTTGAGTTCGACCAGTTTATTGTCGGCGGAACGTTGCGCTCGGGCCAGGCTTTGGCGTTTGGCAATGACGTCGGATTCCAGTTCGTTGAGTTTCTCGGCCAATGGAACCTTCTCCTCAGCGATGGTGGCTTGGAGCGTCGAAAGTTCTTTGAGCGCCGCTTCTAAGTCACTCGTAACACCCGCCCCAATCTGTTCCACGGACTGTCCCACCGCGCTGAGGCCTCCTAACGTCAAACCAACGGCCAGTAGCAGTGATCGGGATTTGATACTCATTCGTGCCATGGCAAAAGAAAAAGCTACTTAACAGTGACGGGAAGCGAAACGAAGGTGGCTGGTTCCGAGTTTTCGTATACGCCGATCACCTTTTGAATGGCCACACCAAGCTCGGGCTGAATGGTCCATTCCCAACCGGACGACGACGACGTCCCGACGCCACAAAACGCCCCCGTTTTGTCGACGAAGTAGGCTCGACTGAGGCCAACATAGAGCACCCGAGTCTGAACTTCCGCTCCCGACTCGTTCTTCCTCAACTCGGAGGCGACCGTCAGGCTTCCGTTAAACTTGTCCAACTCGTTCAGAATCCCCACCACATTTTGCAAGCGGGCGGAGAGGCCCAATTTGGTATCGGCTGGTTCTTTCGGGATGCGATTGAAGAGGGGTTCGATTTTTTCGACCACCGGTGCGGGGAATCCGGCTGAAAGCGTCCGAACCCGGGCTTCTAACTTGCCAACAGAGTCTTTCAACTCATCACCAGCCAATCGGAGCGCGGTCTTTTCTTCGCCAACCGCGCCCAGTTCCTTATCCGTCTGCGTGCTCCCGGTATCGACTTGCTCGATCTGCGTCGTCAGATTCTCGAGTTCGCGTTCGAAGGCAGCCGCGGATTGTTCGAGAATCTCTTTTTCTACCACCCAATCATTCCGGACCTTGGCAATAGTTTTCCGGGCGTCCACCCACTTTTCCAATACCGACCGGGTCTTATCCAACTTGGTCTCCGATCCCCATGTGGGTCCACCAAAAACCGCGGCAATCAACATGATGCAAATTGATCTCATGCGCCCTCTAGAATAAGCGCCCACGTCACGAACTCGACACACCGAGGTTACATTAATGTGACACCTCAGTCGTTGACTCAGAATTCCAAGCATTCGCCTACAAGACTATCCCAACACCCACTCCCATAGGACTCCCTGAACAAGCAATGGGAAACAATAGGCCTCAAACCTTCTTTTGATACCCAATCCACACCGGACTCTCGATCAACCATATTTGTAACTCCACTCCGCGGGAGTCAGACCAAACTGGCGACGGAATGCAGCACGAAACCGTTGACTATCTGGAAACCCACAATGCTTCGCCACGCTCGCCCATGGTAGTTTTCCGTGGGAAAGTAGTTGAGTGGCTTGTGACATTCTGACCTCTTTCTGCTTTTCTCGTAGGGAACTCCCATATATCTGCCGAAATACCCTTCTGGCATGCCGAGTGGTGCAACCACAATATTCAGCAATATTCTCCATCGACACCTCCAAGAGTTCCACCATACTTAGCGACGAAAGGCGTCGGGTCACGCGCACCTCGCACGCGCAAGCAGGGACAGATCTCGAATTCTCGAGCGACTCATCTTCAAGGGAAGAGCGAACAACCAGAGCCAAAATCTCCAGTGCGCGGGCCCGACTACACAGGTCCATGCTTTGGCTTTGATAGAGTTGAGCCCTGAAGGCAACTGTTGCTGGATGATCTTCCGGCAACACGGTGGGTAATTTCAGATCGATCAGTATCTGAATGATTCGTTGTTGCTCTTCGATCGAGACGATCCCATAAAGCCATTCAGGATTTATGGTAAAGGCCGAAATAGTTGCTTTCTCGTATTTAGCCCCCCGTAGATAGCCCTGCCGCTCCCGCGACAGGATCAATAGTTTTCCCGGCTCCAACATTATGGTCTCCTCTCCTTCGATCCAATACCCAATTCCGGAGCACAACAACATAAACTCGAAGCCGTAATTCGAGTATTGAATCTCTTCGGCCGGCGCCAAACAAAACATCCGCAATCCCAAATTGCCCAAGTAAGCCATCGGCAATTACAGTCCCGGGGATTTGTTTCAGTTCTGTTTCAGCTCAATCACATTTTTGAAAAAGGCGGCAGAAAAGTGCGTAGGTGTGGCACCCCAAATGGGGCGTTCGGAAAGTGTTCGATTTATTCTTCCAGAGCGTAGCGCAATCCTGTGGGTCGCAAATTGTTATCAAGGGCTAGTTGCAACAGGCGCTCTATCCCGTAGTGTCCCAATACTCGAATCGGTGGTACTACGCAGCCTTTCGGTAATAAAAATTCATCAATCCGCCTAGCCGACTCCGGCAATCGATCACTCCTTCGTCTGGTTGCACTTCGGGAAAGAATTGGACCAGTTTTGGTCCTCGGCCCGAAAATCGGGGCTCTCCCCTACTCTCCAGAACAACAATTTCGAAGTCATCAAGCGGAACTGCCAGCAGCCATTTACCCCAGTTTTAAAGGGGCTTTTGCGAACTACGCAGCTGTCCCGTCGTTTCTACTGGATTGGGGAGCGGAGAGTTCGTAATTCCGGTTGGATGGGGTGATCGACGGGACTCGAACCCGCGACAACCAGAACCACAATCTGG
>DEAY01000005.1 GCA_002348345.1 Verrucomicrobia bacterium UBA2970 | reverse complement strand
ACCAAAATTCGGCATCCGAGTCTTCATGTAGTGTCGGACATGAAGACTCGGTGAACTCAGAATAGTATCGATGGCCGTGGATTTCAGTTTAGCGCCGACGAAATTGAGGGTGGGCGGGATCTTTCCTTCTTCGCCCAGATCGATTTCACTTTCGGTGTTGAAGTAACGGGAGGCGATAGAATCGGTTGGGCCTCCAAGACCGTCCCGCTCGTGACAGGCGTAGCAATTGAACGTCGCCAAGGTCTTGGTGACCTCTTGGGCGGGAGAAAGGGGGGAGGGGGCGGCAGCAAGCTGTTGAATGGCGGCCTTGATTTGCCGCCGTTGGATCTGGGTGAGCTGAAAGTCCGGTAGGCCTCTTCGAATGCTGGAGCTCAAGCAGCCGTCGCGACTTTCCAGATCAAGTTGGGACAAGGCCTTGGAAGTGGACAGTGCTTCGAGACCCTCCAGATCGTGACAGGAGGCGCATCGCATCGCTTGAAACATTCGTTTGCCTACCACCGCTTTTTGTTCATCCACAACAAAGGGTCGGGTGTTGAGGGGAACCATTGGGGCACCGCCGGAACGAATGTAGAGATCCTTCGGGATCGGGCCTCCCCGGCCCTCGCTCTGGGCTTGACGCCAGAAGACACGAAGTTCCGCCCCCCCGCCAGCATTGAAAAAGGCGACTTCGAAATCATGGAGGCCGGGCTCCAACGCCAAGTCACCTCTCCGCATTTGGGGGCTGTGGGTGCCCCCGTTGTCGACTACGACCTGTCCGTTGATGCGAAGGATGGAACCGTCGTCAGAATAAGTTGCAAATGTGTAGTTTCCCGCCTCTTTAATCTGAATCTGACCGTGGAAGCGAAGGGCGTAGTGAGTGGTGCGACGTCGAAAGGGGAGGTCGAGTGAGACGTCCTCGACGGCGGCCCGGTGATTGGGTTTGAGTTTGGTGAAGTCGGGGAGCTTGCCGATGCCGTCGATTTCGTAGTAGTCGACGTTGAGCCCGGGCATGTTGGCCGGAGGCGCTTCCTTCGATTGTGGGTTGTCCAGTTGGGCACGAAGCAAAAAGACACTCAATGCGCGTGCCTCATCTTCGGTGAGCCAAAGCGAGGGCATCCGGCCCGAACTGCGGATTTGGTGGGGATTGAGTAGGAACTGGGTCAGGGCGTCGACGGTAGTCTTTTCGGCCAAGGAACCGAGGGGTTGAAACCCTTCAGGAGCGGTTTCGTCCTGAGGCCCATGGCAGGCGACGCACCCGATGGAATGGTAGAGTTCCTTGCCCCACTCCAACGTCTTTGCCGAGCCGCCGGTTTGGGAGGGGGGAAGGGGGCCGCCCAGCGAAGCAAGGAAGTGAGTCAGGTATTCGACAGCGCCATCCCGCGCGAGGGGATCGGAGGAGTGGAACAGGTCTGGCATCGTCGTGCCTGGCTTCTTCGTATGGGTGGAGGTGATGAATTCTGTGAGATACTGGGGGGTGATTCGGGCTCCCGCTTGCCCGAGATCCGGGGCAGCCTTGGGCTGAATCGAATCACTTGCATTCTCATCGGCGTGACAGCGCGTGCAGGACAGTTCCCCCAAAAGGATTCGGCCGGCTAGAATCTCGTGAGCTTCGTTGTTCGGGCGAAGTCGATCAATCCCCGGAAGGACGGGAGCTGCCTCGAGGGGGATCCAGGCGAGCACCGAGGCCATGACGGCGACCATGCTGGGGCGACCATTCCATTCTGAACGAATTGACATCCCGCAGCTTTGACCAAAAGGAAGGCGTCTGTCAACTGGTGGCGTCGAGTCGGGTTCAATCATGGGCCCGGTGACCGCTAGAAGGACACTTTTCGTTGTCTGGCGGGGCAAGGGGGAGTAGCGTCTAGTGACGATGAAACAATTCCGAGGAGTGGGAGCCGCAATCCTGTTTGGTTTGGCGGGGTCGGGCCTATTGGCGCAAGAGAGCGAGGCCGATCTGCTCTACAAGCGAATGATTTCAGCCTACAACGCGGGCAATTTGGAGGCGGCGCTAAAGTTGGCCTCAGAGGCGGTTGTGGAGGGAAAAGCGGATGCTCGACTGTATTTGGCGCGAGGCTACATTTACCAATATGAACGGGAATATCAGAAAGCGATTGACGACTTTACCGCAGTGTTAGCGCTGGAACCTAACTCGATTGCGGCGCTTCAACGAAGGGGTGAGGAGTATTTCAAGGTGGCCCGATTCAAGGATTCGGTTGCCGATTTCGAGCGCGTTGTTGAGCTTGAGCCGGACCGACGCCCTCATCACTGGCAACTTGGAATCTCCTATTATTACACGGGGCAGTTTAAGGAAGGAATGGAGCTTTTTGAAAGCCATCAAACGGTGAATAGCAGTGATGTCGAGAATGCGGTTTGGCACTATCTTTGTGTGGCCAATCATCTCGGTGTTGATGAAGCCAAGAAACGCCTCTTGCCTATTCCCAATGATACGAGGGTGCCCATGATGCAAATCTACGCGCTCTTCGGAGGGAAGGGCTCGGAGGATCATGTGATTGAAAAGGCCCATGAAGGTCGGTTGGTCGGCGGTCAACGGGGCCGGCAAATCTTCTACGCCCACTTATACTTGGGAATCTACCATGAAATCCTGAAGAACGAGGGAAAGGCTTACGATTACATCAAGAAAGCCGCCCAGCAGTACAAGGAGAACGGCTACATGGGGCAAGTGGCTCGTGTGCATCGGATTCACCTGGACCGGCAGCGGGATCAGCAATAGGGAGCTCAGGCGGAGGAGGGCTTGTTGCACCGCTTTCCCTTGCCAGGAGCGGGGAGGGTTTGAGAAGGTCCGGCCTTCGCAAAGATTTTCTACCCATGAGAACATTAGTCGTTGGAATCGATTCAGGTACACAATCCACCAAGGCACTGGTGGTTAACGCTTCGACAGGGAAGGTTCTCGGGGCGGCGGCGAAGGCTTACGGCTTGATCGAAGGGGTGCCTCCCGGCGCAAAAGAACAGGATCCCGCGACTTGGGTGGAGGCCACTCAGACGGTGGTCCGGCAGGCGCTTAGGAAGGCCAAGGCCAAGCCGAGCGAAGTCCGGGCTTTGGGAGTCAGCGGGCAGCAGCATGGGTTTGTGCCCTTGGATCGTGAAGGGAGAGTCATCCGAGCGGCCAAGCTCTGGTGTGATACGACCACCGAATCGGAATGCCGCCAGTTGACCGATCGCGTGGGGGGGGGTAAGCAGGCGATTAAGGCAGTGGGGAATGCCTTTCTACCCGGTTTCACTGCTCCCAAGATTTTATGGATGAAGAACCATGAGCCGGCCAACTTCAAGCGGCTTTCGACCGTTCTTCTGCCGCATGATTACCTCAACTACTGGTTGACAGGACGGGCGGTGATGGAATGCGGTGATGCGAGTGGAACCGCTCTCTTGGACGTTCGTAAGCGTGCCTGGAATCAGGACGTGATTCGATGTATCGACCGGGGACTTGGCAAAAGGCTGCCGGAACTGATCCAGAGCGATGAGCCCGTGGGGACGCTGCGACCCGAATTGGCGAGGCCCTTGGGGTTGACTCCCGAGGTGCTGGTCAGCGCGGGAGGAGGCGATAATATGATGGGGGCGATTGGGACGGGCAATACGGCTGCCGGAGTCATTACCGCCAGTTTTGGGACCAGTGGGACCATCTACGGGTGTGCTTCCAAGCCGGTGGTGGATCCGCTCGGAGAAATAGCGGCCTTTTGTGATTCAACCAATCGATGGCTTCCGCTGCTATGCACCATGAATGTGACGGTTGCCAGCGAATTAGTGCGCCAGCACTACGGCTGGACTCATGCCGAGTTCGAACGTGCGGCGCGGCGGGTCCCCGCCGGGAGCGAGGGGCTCCTCTTGTTACCCTATTTGGAAGGAGAGCGGACCCCGAATGTGCCGGATGGAACAGGCGTTTGGTTGGGGGTCCGGCCAAGCACCTTGTCGGCCGGCCATTATGCCCGCGCGGCGATGGAAGGCGTGACCCTGGGGATGAACTATGGCCTCGCGCGATTGGCAAAACTCGGATTGAAGGCCACACAGATCAGAGCGACCGGGGGGGGAGCCCAATCGAAGCTCTGGCGTCAGATCATGGCCGATGTCTTCAATACGGAAGTGGTCACCTTGCAGGTTAGTGAAGGGGCGGCCTATGGGGCGGCCTTGCAGTCCCTTTGGTGTTGGCGGCGTGCTCAGGGCGATGCTGTCTCGATTGCCTCCCTGACGGATCGTTTCGTCAAGGTCAACGCCCGTCAACGGACACTCCCAGACCCGGCTGCGGTGGTGCAGTATCAACGAAGCCAGTCCCTTCAGGATCAAACGTCTCGGGCGCTCCGGAAGGTCTTTGGAGAACATCGTCAACTGATCGCGTAGGCGGTTTGCGGTGGACCCGTGGCCTGTCGTGATCGGGATCCTGTGACCATGCATTTCTTGGATTCCGTTTTCAAGCTGAGCGAGCACCAGACCAGTCTCCGAAAGGAGGGGGTTGCCGGTTTGACAAGCTTCGCCGCGATGGCCTACATCCTGGCGGTCAACCCGTCCATTCTTTCGGCTTCTGGGATGGATGCGGCCGCTTTGGTGACGGTCACGGCACTCAGCGCTGCCATGGGGTGTGGTCTGATGGCCATTCTGGCGAATTATCCGATTGCATTAGCGCCCGGAATGGGAATGAACGCGTTTTTCGCTTTCACGCTTTGTCAGACTTTGGGGATTCCTTGGCAAGGGGCTTTGGGGATCGTTTTTTGGAATGGGGTCCTGTTCATGGCGCTATCGCTTTCTGGAATCCGAGAGCGGATCATCGAATGTGTGCCTGATGGACTGCGAGTGGGCGTGCAAGCGGGGATTGGTCTGTTCATTGCCTTCATCGGGTTGAGTCAGGCCGGACTCGTGGTGGATCATCCCGCCACTCTGGTGACGCTGGGGGATTTGGGGACTCCTTCAGCCTGGTTGGCGATTTTTGGAATCCTGGTGACGGGGATCTTGATCTTGCGAAAGATACCCGGAGGGGTTCTGCTGGCGATTGTGGTCATTGCCCTGCTTGGGTGTCTGGTACCGGGTGAAAACGGGCGTGTGACATCGCTCCCGTCAATGCCCTTTTCGCTCCCGCCCCCTCCGACAAGCATCAGTTTTCAGCTCGATCTGCTCTATCCGATCAATCACTGGAGGACGGCTCTTCCCTTGGTGTTTGCCTTTTTGTTTGTCGATCTTTTTGACACCTTGGGAACTCTTTTGGGGGTCGGCCGCACGGCGGGGCTTCTGACTTCCAGCGGCCAGCTCCCTCGTCTCAAATCGGCGCTGGTGGCCGATGCGGGCGCAACCCTGGCAGGAGCCTTGATCGGCACCTCTCCTGTGACCGCTTATGTGGAGTCAGCTGCGGGGGTCAGAGCCGGGGGACGCACGGGATTAACCACCCTGGTGGTCGGTCTCTGTTTTCTGCTTTCGCTTTTCCTGACACCTCTGATTCTTGCGTTGCCCTCTCTTGCGACGGGGGCGGCTCTTGTCGTGATCGGGCTGACCATGGCCGAGGGGCTTCGGTCTCTGGCATTCGATGATCTGGCGCAAACCCTTCCCGCGTTCCTGACGATGTTGGCCATGCCGTTAACCGCCAGCATTAGCGATGGAATTGGTCTTGGATTTATCTGCTATGCCGGGATGATGTTGGGCGGGGGGCGTGCTCGGGAAGTCCCGTTATTGACCTATGGGGTGGCGGGATTGTTCCTGTTGCGTTACGCCTTTCTGTAGAGTCAGGAATCCCCAATATCCTCCGGGCGGATGTCGAGGCACTCGTCTTGGTCTTCCCAAATAATGGCAGGGAAAAGGTCAAGTAATTGGGGGAGGAATTCCTGAGCCGCTTGTTCCAACATTTGTTCCGCCCGTTTCGCTGCCGTCTCGAATTGATCCTGGTAGTCTGGGGTGGCCTGTTTTCGAGCCTCCTGCCAGTGAGCGATTTGATGGGCCTCCTGGTAGGATTGAGCCCATTTCTTGATCGGCGATTGAAGCGCCTTTGGGAGATTGGATAAGGGCACGGCCGTGCTCCCACAGTGTTCGCAGATCAATCCTGATTCGGTGACATCCCGACTGAAGAGGGGCAGGATCGGGGCCCCACAACAGTCGGCGGGGTCATACCCGTGAGGGATCTGGACGATCCGTTTTTGCCAAATGTCACGTTCGTTGGCCACGAGGGTCGCTAAGCGATAGGTGCTGAGCAAGGGATGGGACAGACGCCAGATTCTCCCGTGGACCTGTCCCAAGGTTTGTGCCAACCAGCGTCCCAGAGTCAGGTCATCCCATTCCTTGAACACCTGGCTGTATTCTGCCCAGAGGCGATCTGCCGATGTGGGTGAGTCGGGAACCATGTTCAAAAACGCTAACGGAGAATTCGGGAACTGCAATGCCTTTAGGGATTCAAGAGAAGGTCCCGAACCGCCTTCGTGAGGGCTTTGTTTTCTTCCGGGTTTCCAATGGTGATTCGGAGAAACGGATTGACGCTGGGGGCAGAAAACCAGCGGACCAGAATCCCTCGTTCGCGGAGCGCCTGGTGCCACCAGCGTGCGGATCCAGTTCGCGTCGGGGGCTTGACCAAGAGGAAGTTCGTTGCGCTTGGAAGTACCTGGAATCCCATTTTCTCCAGGCGCCCGCCCAGCGCTTGCCGTGCCTTGATGATTCTTCGGAAATTGGTTCGATAGTAGGGGAGGTCATCCAGCGTTGCGCACGCCGCGACCTGGGCGAGGCCATTGACGTTATAGGAGTCGCGAATCTTGTGGAGTGCTTCGATCAGGGGGGGAGGACCAATGAAGTAACCGATTCTCTGAAAGCAGAGTGAATAGGCTTTCGAGAAGGTTCTTGAGACGAGGACATGGTCAAATTCCGCCACCAGCTCGAAGGCGTCTTCTTTGGCGAAGTCGACATAGGCTTCGTCGAGGATGAGAGGGCGTTCCGTGTTCCGGCAAAGCCGCCTGAGTTCTGAAGTCCGGTAGCCTCTTCCGCTTGGCGCATTGGGAGTGGTGACAAAGCTGAGGGCGGCCTTCGGATTCCAGTTCGGTCCTTGGGAGCGCTGTGAGAAGGGGATTCCAAATTGTTTCGTCAGAGGGACTTCATGTTGAAGGCCTCCATGAATGGCCGCCAGGACAGGGTAGAGGGAATAGCTGGGGGTGAAGTATTGAATGGTGCTTCGTGCCCGGTTCCCTCGGCCTGACCAGGGGGCGACAAACGCTCGAGTGGCCAGGGCTAGGAGTTCATCGGACCCATTCCCGATAATGATCTGATCCGGATCACACCGATGCAGTTCCGCGAGTCGAGCCCTCAGGTCGTCCGCGGTGGGGCTGGGGTAAAGGCGCAGTCTTTCCGAGACAGCCGTCTTGACCGCGTGAAGGACTCGAGGGGAGGGGCCATAGGGGTTCTCGTTTGTATTGAGCTTGATGAGATCCTTTCCTTTGGGCTGTTCCCCGGGGAGATAAGGGTGGAGGGAATGAATATGGGGGCGAACCCAGGGCGAGGGACGAGGCATATGGGTGGTAGTTTGGAGACGACTCTAGGCAATGAGTATGAAGAATCCCTTCAATCAAGACGGATTGTTGCCGATCGACCATGGCCGTCAAGGCCCTCCATGGTGGCAAATGCAGAGACGGAATCAACGGCTCGATTGAGGGCTGCTCTCGAGTATTGAACGACACTCGTGCGCCGTTGGAACTGATCGACCGTCAACCCGGCGAAGCTCTTTCCGGCACCGCCGGTGGGGAGAACGTGGCTGGGTCCGGCCACGTAGTCTCCCAGCACGGTTGGTGAAAAATCACCCAGGAAAATGGCTCCGGCCGTCCGGATGGACTTGGCGATCCGTTGTTTGTCCGCCGCCATGATCTCGCAGTGCTCCGGGGCGAATTGATTGGTGATTTCGATGGCCTGACTCAGATTGGCGACATGGATTGCCCAACCATTGGCTTGGAGCGCCTTGCGGATGAAGGTTGCTCGATTGCGGTTATGAAGCTGACCATCGATGGCGTCGCGCACGCGGTCAATCGTCCTTTTTGCCGGGGAGATCAAGACGACGCGCTCATGACCGGACCCGTGCTCAGCCTGAGCGATGAGGTCGGCCGCAATCCATTCGGGTTGAGCCGTTTGATCGGCAATGATGAGAACCTCGCTGGGTCCGGGGAGAAGGTCGATCGCCACTTGGCCGAAGAGCGCGCATTTGGCCGCGACCACGTAAGCGTTTCCCGGTCCAAAGATCTTGTTGACGGGGCGGATGGTTTTGGTGCCCAACGCCATGGCGGCGATTGCCTGGGCCCCCCCAATGCGGAATACCTCGGTGGCGCCGGCCTGGGTGAGGGCAAAACACAGGTCGGCATTGATCTGTCCTTGAGGACCGCACGGCGTGCAGACGACGATTTCCCGGCAGCCCGCGACACGGGCCAGGGTGATGGTCATGAGGGCGGTTGAGACAAGAGGTGCGGTGCCGCCCGGGATATAAAGGCCGACTCGCTGGAAGGGATCGAATTTCTCACCGACTCGGGCGCCGTGGGAATTCTTCATCGTCCAGTCTCGTCTCATCGATGTCTTGCTGAATTGCTCGATGTTTCGGGTGGCCTCTCGAATCGCGGTGCGAACTTTCCGACTCGATGGGCGAGCGTCCTCTAGCTCAGTGCGTGAGATTCCCAGACTCTTCGGGGTCAGTCGGGCACCATCGAATTTTCGGGTCAGTTCGATCAAGGCCCGGTCTCCTCGGCTTCGGACCTCGTGGATGATGGCCGAGGTGCGGTCGATAATGGTTTGATCAAAGAGGCTGGAAGATTTCAGCATCTTCGCGATTTGCGATTGAAATCCTTTTGCCTTGTGTGAAACGAGTTTCATCTGTGGCTAAGCTTATTTCACGGCGGTTTAAAAATGCAAATTCTCAATTCGTTGGAGAGGTGGAATGCCTTGAATCTCCCTCTCTGGATTCACTAAGCTCTGGGGATGAAATTCTCATCGTTGGTGCTAGGGCGTTGTAGTCTCCTCTTTCTATGTCTTGGGTTCATGGATCTCGGGGTGAGGGGACAAGATGCGACGGGAAAAACCTTCACGGTCAGTGAGTATCAGTTTACCCGGCCAGATTCCTGGCGGACGCTCCGTCCCCGATCGTCGATGCGAAAGGCGCAATTGAGTGTTCCGGGAAAGAAGGGGGGGGAAGCGGGGGAGGTGGTCTTCTTTCACTTTGGGCCGGGGAACGCTGGGGGCACGAAGGCCAATGTCGACCGATGGTTGCGACAGTTTCAGGAGCCCGTCGCGGAGCTGAATTCGAAAACGGAGACCGGACAGGTGGGCGGGACCAAGGTGTCATTTGTTCAGGCTGAGGGGACCTTCCTGAGCGGGCCTCCGGTGGGGCGAAAAATCCCAAAGCCGGGCTATGCGTTGTTGGGTGCCATTATCGAAGCCGAAAAGGGGTTTGTCTTTGTTAAGTTCACTGGGCCCAAGTCCGTTGTGTTGGCGGCAGAGGGCGATTTCAAGACGATGGTGACGTCGGCAAAGTAGTCAATGTTTGAGTTTTCCCGAGGGTGAACCGGGTAGGATTACGGTTGAGTGCCACGGTTCTTGAATTCGAAGCGCCCATTTCGGGCTTGCCTTTTTTGCGGTGAGTCGAATGATTACCGCTTTTATTTATGAGTACGGAGAGCGAGGAATCGTCTGGTATTATTGAGTTTTTGGCCTGGGTAGAGACCCATCGGCAAACACTGATCGTCGGCGGGATGGGGGCCATGGTGGTTGGCGGGATCATCTACATCATGCAGTGGAAGTCGGATCAGAACGAAAAGGCGGCCGGGGGAGCGCTCTACGAGGTTCAGGTCAACGAATCAGAGACCGATGCTGCCAAGAAGCCGAGTGCTGAAGCCTATTTGGCCGTTGAATCAGGGTATGGCGGAACCAGCGCCGCCGAACGGGCACTTCTCCTTGCGGCGAGAACTCATTTCGTTGCCGGGGATTATGATCAGGCAAAGAGCCTGTTTTCGAGGTTTGAAGCCGAGTACGGCGCGAGCCAGTTTGTCTCCACTGCTCTGTATGGTGTCGCGGCATCGGAGGATGCCGCCGGGAAACTGGCCGAGGCGAAGAGTGGCTATCAGGCAGTGCTCAACCGGTTTGCCAATACGCCCATCGCGGCGCAAGCCAAACTGGCCATGGCGAGTATTCATGAGTCTTCTGATGAAGCGGTTGAGGCCTTGGCGCTCTACGATGATCTCAACCGGCCTGGCGTTCCGATCAGCTACAGCACCAGGGCTTTGACCCGCCGAGAGAAGCTGCTCGATGAACATCCCGAGCTTCGGCCTGAACCCGCTTCGGATCTCACAGAGGCATCTTCCGGATCTGTGGGAGCAAGTGCCCCTTCGGATTTAGGGGGTTCGCCCGAGCCTAATGAAGCCGTGGCGACGCCGAAGGTGGACTTGAGCGAGCCAGAGCAGTCCTCTGATGCGCCTGGGACGCCTTCTGATGAGTCGGGTGAGGCAGGCGGGGAAGAGCAATAGAATCCCGCACTCAAACGGGAAAGGCCGTTGCTTTGTCCCCCTCAATTCCGGTTGCCGCGGCTCTGATATTTCGCGCAGGAAAGCTCCTCATTGCCCAGCGCCCACCCGACAAGCACCTGGGCGGACTCTGGGAGTTTCCAGGAGGAAAACTCGAACCGGGGGAATCCTACTCCGATTGCCTCAAGCGAGAACTTCGGGAAGAACTGGGGGTGGAAATCAGCGTCGGACCAATGCTCGCTGCCATCGAGCACCGGTATCCTGAAAAAAGCGTCCAAATACAGTTCTACCGCTGCCAGCTCAAGTCCGGGGAGCCCACTGCAATCGATTGCTCCGACCTCGAGTGGATTGGTCCGCACGACCTAGACCTATTCACGTTCCCACCCGCTGATGCCGGGCTTGTCTTGGATCTGAAGGCCCGCCCAGAACTCTGGGAGTGAGACACGCCCCACAGAGCGGGAAAGCCGCAGTTTGGGGCCGAGTGAGGGCTGACTGGGCTGTGAACGGAGCGCCTATCGAAGCGGGGTGCCCGACCCCATGGTTTGATCAATCGCTTTTCTGATGGTCGAAAACGCTCAGCTTCGGAAGGGAAATCAATTCGCCATTGGATTCGCCATCGGGCTAGGGAGTGATTTGACGGAGGATTCCCGTGCTGATAATGCTTCAGAGCGGACGATTTTGAAGACGGGCTCCCCGCAGGTCGCACAGGTTCCCTTGATTGTTCGGCGGCCGTTTTTCATGACGTCTTCTACGGCACCTTCCATCTCACGACGCTCACGGCATTCGGAGCAATAGGCTACTGTCATATGATCGCTGGCGTTGGACTTTGAGCCGCTTACTTTCACCAGCGATGCGGAGATTACGGGATCAAATGGATTTCCGTCAACAGGGAAAAGTGACGAGGATTTCTCGTTTATTATACTTAGTTGTTGACAGAATTTAACTGATTTGAACCGGGGGAAAGCTCCACTTCGAAGTTTCGGAATTCAACCCGGATGGCGCCCCCAGAATGGAGCTGGAGTGCGATTTGGCCTCGGGGGGATCCTGCCGAATCAGTCAGGTCCACGCACCGATGTCCATTCAGGGCGATTTGAATCCGCGGGCCGATCGCCAGAATCTCATAGTGGTTCCACCGGTTTTGTCGGACGACATGATCTTGAGAGATGTCCGCCAGCAAACCACGCCCGAGTTCCTCGTAGAGCTTTCCCCACCAGTCCTGACCGATGTCCGCTTGGTAACCCTCAACCTCTCCGGTCTTGCGAGGTTCGCTCCGGAATTGAACGCCACTATTCTCCGAATTTGGGGTTAGTCTGACCTCAAATCGGAGACGA
This sequence comes from Verrucomicrobia bacterium UBA2970, assembly GCA_002348345.1. Classification (GTDB taxonomy): domain Bacteria; phylum Verrucomicrobiota; class Verrucomicrobiia; order Limisphaerales; family AAA164-E04; genus UBA2970. The sequence continues at coordinate 13,268 of DEAY01000005.1, read as the reverse complement.
AAGTCCTCGAATACCAGTTCACTCACCAGAAACTCATTGTGATCGAGTCCGTTCTTGCTTTCCCCAATGATGGTGCCGTCCTCCACCCGCCAAAGCCGGGGGTTTCCCGACCAGAGGGTGAGGTCCTCGCCATTGAAGAACTGGCGGACAGATTCAGAATCGGCAATGAGTGCCACCTGCGCTGGCTGGGTGAGATAGTAGAGTAGATCCCGGACCTCTTGGTCCGACAGGGAGCTTAGTAGACCCTCAGGCATCAGGGACAATTCACTTGTTTGAAGATCGAAAACCTCCTGGTTGGCAATTCGATGGGTTCCGGAGGAGGTCAGGATGGTGGTGGTGGTGGGTGATGGGCTTACGATTCCCGTGAAGACCCGGCCGTCCTTCAACTCAATGACTGAGGTTTGATAGTCATTGGGGATCACGGCGTTCGGATCGAGGATGTTTTGCAAGAGGTAGGTGAGGTCTGTTCGATTCGATCCTGTGAGGTCGGGGCCTGCGGTTCCCCCGATGCCAAAAAGTTGGTGGCACTGTTGACAGGTCCGTGCATAAAGGGCCCGGCCGCGGTTGGCATTGCCTGGGGGGGATCCCGCATCGCGATAGAGGATTCGGTACCTCCGGATGTCGGCCACGACATCGGCGTTTGAATCTCGATACCGACCCCAGACCGCCTCCACCCCCTCACTGACGGTTTGGCTCTCCAAATTGCTTAGCTGCCGAATCACCATCGCACTCAAGTCTCCAACTGGAATGATGTCATCGCCAACGGCAGAGAGCAGGTGAGTGGCCGAGGAAGTCCGCTGGGCGAGCGTCGAGAGGGTGAGTTGTTTTTGTTCGAGCGTAAAGGCGCCATAATGGGCGATGAGCGTTTGGGCAACGCGCTCGTCTGAAAACAATGCCAGGCCACGAATGACGGCATCACGAACATCTCCGGAATCCACCAGCGAGAGGAGAAGTTCAAGGAGGGGCTTGTCAGGGGTGCTGAGCAATGCGGTGATTGCGTCGCGCCTCTCCTGGGCTGGGTGTTGAGAGTCGATGGCAATCCCCTCGACCAATCCCCGGGCCCGTTTGCTTCCGAATCTTAGCCCTAATGTTCGGGCCAGTTTTCTGACTTCAGGTGATGAACTTTCGAGGAGACGATTCTCTTGCTCTTGCCAAGGAGCAGGGGCGGTGGTCTGGCCGCTTCCCTCAAGCCCCAGAAGGATGCCCTGGAGGAGATCGGATTGAAACTGAGGGTCGTCGGTGGATGAAAGAAGACCCACCAATGATGAGAGCGTGCTCTCAGCAGTCATCACCTGTGGAGCGGGCCAAACCCCAACGGCGATCGCCAGTATGAGACAAAGCCGTTGAGCGAGGCTGTTAGGAAGATGCATCGTGAAAACATAGCCGGTCATGGGTTCCAGGTCGAGGTCGGAGACTTAACAAAACGGCGTATCAGAATCCGAAACCCTTCATTGCACTAACCCTCAATATTCACTAGCGTCGTTTGATCATCCCAATGAACCGACGCTCATTCATCAAGTCCGGCGGAATCGTGTCCGCAACAACACTTTTAGGGGGGGATTCCGTGGCGGGAGAGTTTCAAGGAGGGAGCCCAGTGCCACTCGATCCGGGTGCGGTGCAAAACCGGAACCGAAACCGGTCTACCGTCGCTTGCCAGCGGGGTATTGTGTGCACCAGTCAGCCCCTCGCGAGCCAGGCGGGAATTGATGTGCTCAAGCAAGGGGGAAGCGCAGTCGATGCCGCGATTGCGGCCAATGCCGTGCTGAGTGTGGTCGAGCCGATGAGTAATGGCCCGGGTGGTGATCTTTTCGCTATCGGATGGGATGAATCGAGTCGCTCGCTTTACGGCCTCAATGCCAGCGGACGGGCCCCCTATGGTTGGAGCTTGGGCGAAGCTGAAAAACTCGGCCTCACCGAGATTGGGTTGCATTCCCCGTTGTCGTGGAGTGTGCCAGGGTGTGTTTCTGGATGGGATTTGCTCTCGAAACGCTTCGGTAAACTGAGTCGGTCGGCGTTGCTGGAAGCGGCGATTTACTATGCGAAAGAGGGCTTTCCTGTTTCTCCGGTCATCGCTCGCGGTTGGTTGAAGTCGCCGAGTAAGACTCACCCGACGTTGACGGATACCTATCTTCCCGGGGGAGAGCCACTGGCCTTTGGGGATGTTTCGAAGAATCCGGGATGTGCGGCGTTTTTCGAGATTCTTGAAAGGGACGGTTGGGGCGCGTTTTATCAGGGTGAAATCGCGGAGCGATTGGTTCGCTTTTCGAAGGAACAGGGAGGCCGTTTCGAACTGAAGGATTTTGTGGATCACCGAGCCGATTGGGTGGCGCCGGTTCGAGCGAATTATCGGGGTTATGACGTTTGGGAACTGCCTCCCAATGGGCAGGGGATCGCTGCCTTGCAGATTCTGAACATGCTCGAGCAATTTGATATTCCTTCGATGAAGCCGAATTCTGCCGAACAACTCCACCTCTTTCTTGAGGCGAAGAAGTTGGCCTTTGAGGATCGGGCGGTTTACTACGCGGACATGGATTTTGCGGATGTGCCGGTCGAGTGGCTGATCTCCAAGGCCTATGCAGAAGAGCGGGCCAAATTGATCGATCCAAGGAAGGCGGCCGCCAAGGTGTCGGCCGGACGCCTGAAGGGGAGCGCGGATACGGTCTATCTGACGACCGCAGACCGGGAGGGAAACATGATTTCTTTGATCCAGAGTATCTACCATGGGTGGGGATCGCGCTACGTGCCCGATGGACTTGGCTTTGCGATCCAGAACCGGGGTCAATTGTTCTCGCTCAATCCCAAGGATCTGAACCGGTTGGAACCGCACAAACGTCCGTTCCACACGATTATTCCCGCCTTTTTGACAAAAGATGGGGAACCGGTGATGTCTTTTGGGGTGATGGGGGGAGACTTCCAGCCTCAAGGTCATTCGCAGGTTTTGATGAATATGATCGACTTTGGCATGTCTCCACAACAAGCGGGCGATCAACCTCGAATCTCACATTCTGAAAGTTCGACCCCCACCGGTTCCCGTTCAACCGGGCCCGGAAGGGTCTCCTGCGAGTACGGGATCTCTGAGGAGACCCGCAGCCAACTCGCCGAAATGGGCCATGAGCTCCGCGACGGCCATGGTGCGTTTGGAGGGTATCAGAGCATTTGGAGAATGGAGAATCCTCTGAGGTATTTTGGGGGTTCAGATCCGAGGAAAGATGGTTGTGCGATTGGTTACTAGGACTCAGGGAGAGGTGACAGGTAGGGCGTGGTGGGGACTCTGCCTGCTGCTGGTGATTCCATGGGCTGGGCGGACTCTAGCTGCGCCTTTGATGGTGAAGGTTTTTGATGCCGAAGGCTGGAAGCCGGTGGCTTGTCGGGTATACTTGACCAGTGCTCAGGGAGAGGCCTTTACGGTGGTGTCGGATTCTCCTGAGGGTTCAGCCGTTGTCTATGACGTTCAACGAGGCCGAAGTGCTGAAGTGCACACGACCGTGTCGGCCCATCCTTTTCGGGTTGAGTTGCCTCAGGCTGAGTATCGCCTTCAACTCGAACGGGGGAAGGAATACGTCCCCCTTGAGGTTGAGCTCGAGCACAAAGCTAATTCGACCCATCTTACCATGTCCCTCGAAAGATGGATTCACATGGGCAGGCGGGGGTGGTATTCCGGGGATACCCATGTGCATCGGGATCTAGAGGATCTTCCCAATCTGATCATGGCCGAGGATCTCAATGTGGCGCTTCCTCTCACAAGTTGGGTGACCGAGTTAAACGAGACGCCGATGCGGAGTTCACGCTTGAGATCAGAAGATCTCCCTTCGCCTCGAGTGATCCATGTTGACGACGACCATGTGATCTGGCCCATCAATACCGAATACGAGATCTTCACGGTCAATCAAGCGCGGCATACGTTGGGAGCGGTCTTTGTCTTGAATCATAAAGAGCCCATCGACCTGCAAGCCCATCCGGTCCGGGCTGTCGCCAGGGAGGCCCGTCGGCAAGGGGCGCTCTTGGATCTCGATAAGCACAACTGGCCGTGGTCGATGATGCTGTTGCCAACGATGGAAGTTGATCTCTTCGAGTTGACGAATAACCATCTCTGGAGAACCGAGTTTCTCTTCAAGAACTGGTACCCGGAGTATTTTCCAAGCTACTTGGAGCTTCCGTTTGATGGAGGCTCTTATTCTGAGGAATCATGGATTCATTGGGGGTTTGCCAACTATTACGCCCTCCTAAACTGTGGGTTTGATCTCATGCCCAGCGGAGGGACCGCCTCTGGGGTCCACCCTGTTCCGCTGGGGTTTGGACGGGTCTATGTCCACACGGGAACGAGCTTCAGTTACCAGCGCTGGATGCAAGGCTTGGAACGAGGCAACAGCTTTGTGACGACCGGTCCGATGTTGGACATCCGCTTCAATGGACAGTTGCCCGGAGCCCGATTCCGCTCGACCCGCGGGGGAGCGATTCAGGTTCAGGGGGTGGCGGAGTGGTGGAGGCCGCTCTCTCGAGTTGAGATCGTTGTCAACGGAGATGTGGTCAAGACCCTTCGGCCTAGCGGCGAAGCGAGTTCGGAATCAGCCATTCCTTTCTCTACGGACGTTAAGGTGGGGGCGACTTCCTGGATTGCTGTTCGTTGCTTTGGGAAAACAGCGTCGGGACGGATTCGGTTTGCGCATTCGGCGCCCGTCCGAATCGATGTCGGTCACCGGCCCTTGACGCCTCGGCGGGAGGAAGTGATTTACCTGATGGAACGGGTCTCCAACGAATTGGAACGGCATCGTGGTGTGCTTCCCGGAGAAGCGCTGCTGGAATACGAAGAGGCCCTCGAGTTTTACCAATCCAAACTGGGTGAGGTCCGATGAAAGGGATGACGAAATCCATCGGAGCGATTGGTTCTCCGGATGAGATGCCTCGAGGGTGGAGAGGGTTCATCCCGCTTAGCCTGATCTGCCTCGTTCTCCTGAGCCCGATCGCTTGGGGAGAGGGATTTCGCCTCAGGGTGCTGAGCTATAATATTCATCATGGGGAGGGGACTGATGGAGTATTCGATTATGATCGCTTGGCCGAACGGATTCGAGAGCTGAACCCCGATGTTGTGGCGCTTCAGGAAGTGGATCAAGGCACCACTCGATCCGAGGGCGTTGACCAGGCTCGACGGCTTGGTGAAATGACGGATATGAATGCGGTGTTTGGAGCAGCGATGCCTTATGCCGGGGGGCACTACGGCTGTGCGCTCCTTTCGCGATTCCCCTTGCAGCGGGTGACCACTCACCCTCTGCCTTACCCCTTTGGACGGGAGCCACGGGTCCTGTTGACAGCGACGATTCAGCCCTCCGCCGAGGGGCCCGAACTCGTGGTTGGGAGTACCCATCTTTGTCATCGTGACGAAGCTACCCGGTTGCAACAAGTGCAGCAAATTCAGTCATGGCTTCCTTGGGACAGTGTCCGGCCGGTGATTCTTGCGGGAGACTTCAATGCCCGCCCCGGGAGTCGTCCCATGCAGGCATTGTGGGATTCGGGTTGGATCGATGCCGTGGCTCCCGAGTCGGTGATTGACTATGTGATTTTGCGCCGTCAGGACGGCTGGAAGGTGCGTGAAGTGACGGTGGTCGACGATGTGGTGACCTCTGATCATCGTCCCGTGTTGGTCGAGTTGGAGTGGGAGGATTCGGTTTACCGGAAGACGCCCGAGTCGATATCCGATCTCCTTCAGCTTGAAGAAACCCTGCAGGCCTCAATTGCCTCTGTCGAGGAAGCCATCGTCGCGGTGGACGGAGGGACGGGGGGCGGCGTGCTGGTTTCGCCGGATGGTTATGTTCTGAGCGCAGCCCATGTCAGCGGGTATGGGCGGGAGGTTCGAATTCGGCTGGCCGATGGCTCAACCCACGACGGGAAGAGCTTGGGGGCCTTTCGATTTGCCGATGCCGCGATGGTGAAGATCGATGGGGATGGACCCTTTCCCTATGTTTCGTTGGCTCAAATCGGTGACACGCAGGTTGGAGACTGGTGTTTCGCACTGGGCCATCCCGGGGGGCTGGATGCGGAGCGGGGCGTGGTCGCCCGGATGGGGCGGGTGATTTCGATGACGCCCAATTTGATGCGCTCTGACTGCCGGATCCTTGGAGGGGATTCCGGCGGGGCTCTGTTTAACTCAAAGGGGGAGTTGATCGGGATTCACAGTCGGATCGGAATGCCTTGGGACCAAAACTATCATGCCCCCATTGATGCATTTCTGCGCCACTGGCAGGAAATTAAGAATGGTGAGGTGCTGCCTCCAAGACGCATGCAGGGTCGCGGGGGCTTGGGCATTGCCACTCAGGATGGGCATCCTGGGGTTCGCGTCATGAAGGTCGAATTGAAAGATTCTCCTCTGGAGAAGGGGGACGTGATTCTCGAATTCGACGACTACCTGATTGAGGATGATTGGGAGTATTTGGTGGCGATCAGCAGTCGTAAGATTGGAGAGGTGGTCCGGCTAAGGGTCATGAGGAAGGGAGCCCTCGTTGATCTTGACGTTGAGATCCGCGAGTTGAGGTCCCGGAGACGAGGCCGTGACGGGGCAGAGAATCGATGATGAATCGGGCTTTTTCAGTCGGTCAGACACTGGTCTTGATGGGGTTGATCACGGGCGCGCTCGAGAGCTGGGCCGTCGGGCAACGAGAGAAGCTCTCCCGGGATGATCGGACGAACGGAAAGAATACGATCTCGGCCATTGGCGATCTTGAGCCGATCGTGGCGGAGCGAACGGTGAGCATTCTGGATGGGGAGGAGGTGGTGGCGCTCGGGACCATCTGGGGAGACGGATGGCTCGTTTTGACAAAGGCAAGTGAACTGGGTTGGCAAACAGCAGTGCGATTTTCAGATCATCGTTTAGTCCCTCCGACGGCGGTGGCGGTCGATGAGGCCAATGATCTTGCCATTCTCACGATGCCGGAGAGGTTTGATCTGGGCAAGATTCATAAGGACCAGACCCAACACTCAAGGGGTACGATTCTGCTTGCTCCCGCCGATTCAAGGCGGCGAATCAGAATGGGGATTATCGGGGCGGACAGTCGAGGGATTGAACGCGTGGGGGGAGCGCTGGGTGTGGGATTGGGGCAGGAGGGGATCGCCTTGGGAGGGGTTCAGGTGGCTCGTGTCTATGAGGAGACGGCGGCTGAACGAGCGGGTGTGCAGGGCGGGGATATTATTCGTTCCGTTAATGGAAAGGTGGTTCTTTTGCGCGAACAACTGATTGAAGAGATCGGTTCGTTCCATCCAGGCGAGCCCGTGTTACTCGAGATTCTGAGGGGAGAGCAGCAACTGAATTTGGAGGTCGTGTTGGGGTTTCGCTCCACCTATTTTGGGCAGATGATCCGAAATCAGAGGCTCAGTGGCAAGACCTCGACCCGGCTTACTGGCTTCGAGTCCGTCATCCAACATGATGTGTCCGTCGATGTGAATGCAATGGGAGGGGGACTGTTTAATCTGAGAGGAGCGCTGGTCGGGGTCAACATCGCCCGATCGGACCGCGTCGCCACGTTCGCGTTGCCGGTCGCCCTCATCGAATCCATTCTCGAAAAACTAGGGTTTGATTACGGTGATTGACCCGTCGCGGTTGCCGCCTCGAATCTTCCTGCATCCAGTGGCCATGTGATGTCTCTCCTCTGGAACCCCCCGAAGTCTCCAGGTCGGTTTTGGTTTGGAGGCCAAGCCTTGCGGGTGAGCTTCCTTCTCGGAATGCAATGGTTCATCGCTGTAGTGGTTGCTCACGCCGCCGCTGAGTCTTTTCCCGGAAGACCAGTCAAGGTTGTGGTTCCCTTTGCCGCCGGCGGGGGGAGTGACACCTTCGTTCGAATTCTCGTCAAGGCCATTCATGAGGCGGACCTGAGTCCCGAGCCTTTTACCGTGATCAATGTGCCGGGAGCCGGGGGAACGATTGGAAGTCGACGGGTACGCCACGCACCTGCCGATGGATACACCCTCATGAACCTGCATGATGGGATCATTACGGCGAAGTACTCGGGCACGGTTCCCTACGGGCCGGAGGCGTTTGATCCAATTCTTGGAACGGGGCGAGTGTCCCTCGTGATCACGGTGTCCGAAGAGAGCGGGATCAATGACCTAGCGGCCCTGCTGGAGCAGATGAGCGCGCAGCCAGAGTCGATCCGGTTTGCTGCGAATCTCGGGGCGCCTAGTCACTTTGCCGGTTTGTTGTTGGAATCCCATACCGCCGCGAAGGATGGGCGGTTTCGGTTTGTTACCTATGGTGGCGGAGCGAAACGGTTTGGGGCTTTGATGGGTGGTCATGCTGACGTGACGGTCTTTTCTGTCGCTGAGTTTTTGGCATTTCGGGATGGCGGCTTGCGTGCGCTGGCGATTGCAAGCCGGGAGAGGTCGGTGCGAATCCCAGAGGTTCCCTCGACGGAGGAATTGGGGGTTCCCTTTCGATTTGATAACACCCAGTTCTGGTGGGTTCCTCGGGGGACGGCTCCTGAACGGAAAAGGACGCTCGCCAACATTCTGCGGAGCGCCATGGAACATTCGGAGGTCAAGGAGCGACTAGCGGCGATGCAGGTTGAGCCGGTGATCCTGGAGGGGGTTGAATTGGAGGAGGCACTGCGCGAAAAGGAGGAGGCCATCGCCGCCCTGGCGATTCGGCGTCCGCTCAAGATTCCTGGCTTGGAATGGGGGCTCTTGGTCGTGTTTGCCTTTCTGGTGGTTTGGCAAGGGATGCATTCGCTCAGAACGAAAGGAAGCGGACCCCCGCGGGAAATGATCGAGTCATCGCTGGATTGGGGCCGCGCTTTCGGTGCGTCGACACTCTTCCTCATCTATCTTGTTCTTCTTGGTTTCGAGCAGGTGTCCTTCCAGTGGCTGACGGGCGGCTTTCTCTTTGGCTTGGGGCTTTTGCTGACGGAAAAGGGTCATCGGCCGGTGGTCGGGCTTGTTGCGTTCGCGATTCTCATGAGTCTGGGCGTCAGTTGGGTGTTTGGAACCGTTTTGAAAATTGATCTTCCCTAACTCGAGGGACTGCTGTTATGGGTGAGCTATCCTCGTTGTCCGGAGTCAGTTTTCTCTTCATGGGAACCTTGCTTGGGATTGTGGTGGGAGCGATTCCAGGATTGACCGGGGCGATGCTCATCGCACTGTCCCTCCCCTTTACCTTCCAACTCAGTGGTTCCCATGCCCTGATTCTCCTGGTGTCCATGTATGTCGGCGCGGTCAGCGGAGGGATGATCAGTGCGACAGTCCTCAGGATTCCCGGAACGCCGGCGGCGATGATCACTACGCTTGACGGTTATCCGATGGCCATTTCTGGCAGAGGAAAACGCGCCCTGTCGTTGGGTATTTGGGCGTCTTTCATGGGGGGGATGGTTTCCTTCCTCTTCCTGATCTGCTTGGCCAAGCCCCTTGCGGCGGCCTCCACCCACCTGGGGCCCTTCGAGTCGTTTGGTTTGGTCTTGATGGCCTTGGTTCTGCTCGCCGTGGTTGAGGGGCGTCAATTCAGTTTGGGGATCCTTGCAGGGGTCATGGGCATGCTGTGCTCGATCCCCGGAATGTCTCCGGCGACCGGGGAACTGCGGTGGACGCTTGGCTGGGCACCGATGTCCGATGGTTTCAAGTTGCTGCCGGTGCTCATCGGCCTCTTTGCCATTAACGGCGTGTTTCGAGAATTGTTCCAAAGAAAAGGGGGGGCTGAGGTGGCTCGCCTGGGGGATTCTGGAGAGGGGATTCATCGGAGAGACTTTGGACAGCATGGCTGGAACGGCCTGCGATCCGCCGTGATTGGAACGGGAATCGGAATTCTTCCAGGGATCGGAGCCAACGTCGGTTCCGCGGTCGCTTATGGAGTCGCGAAACGGTTCGCACGCAATCCAGGTGAATTTGGTCGAGGCTCTGAAGAGGGGGTTATTGCCTCTGAATCCGCAAATAATGCCACAGTGGGAGGGGCTCTGATCCCCTTGATTGCGTTGGGCATCCCCGGGAGCGTGATCGATGCGATTCTTCTCGGCGCCCTGATCATCCATGGATTGCAGCCCGGTCCTTTGCTTTTCACCCATCACCCGGCAATCGTGCATGTCGTGATGGTGACTTACTTGCTGGCGAACGGGGTGATGCTGGGGTTGATGCTGATCGGTGCCCGGCGGATGGCGGCCCTGGGTGAAATTCCGCGATGGGTCCTCCTGCCTACCATTCTTCTCTTTTGCGTCATTGGGAGTTACTCGCTTGGGCACCGGATCTTCGATGTCTGGGTGATGGTTGGGTTTGGCGTGCTGGGGTGGGGCATGGAACGCCTTTCAATCCCGTTGGCGCCGTTTGTCATTGGGTTCGTGTTGGCCCCCCTTGCTGAAGAGAATCTGAGTGCGGGCCTGATGGCCAGTGGTGGATCCTGGGCTCCCCTGCTGACCCGGCCCCTTTCCTGTCTCTTTATCTTGATCTCTCTGGTGGGGGCGGGAACCGCCCTTTGGAAGGCGAGGCGTCGGGGAACGATTAAGCTCGGCGATCCGCCAGCAAAAGAATAGGTTCCGGAATCGGACTCATGGAACCCCGGCCGAACATTCTTTGGTATTGTACGGACCAGCAACGCTTCGACACGATTGGTGCGCTGGGGAATCCTTTCGTCCAAACGCCCACGATTGATTCCCTCGTGCAAGAGGGGGTTGCCTTCACGCATGCCTATTGCCAGAGTCCCATTTGTACGCCGAGTCGGGCGAGTTTTCTCACCGGCCTTTACCCCTCGCGGGTGCACAATACACGCAACGGGAACGAACGCTTTCCCGACTTTCCGCCGGTGGTTTCCAAGCTGCTCTCGGACTCCGGATATCGTTGTGGGCTGGTGGGAAAGTTTCATCTTCAGAGTGCGGGCAAGCGTACGGAGCCGCGAATTGACGATGGCTACTCTTTCTGGAGATTCAGCCATGCCCCCCGGGACGATTGGGCTGTGGGGCATGATTACGCGGACTGGGTTCGCTCGAAGGGAGGCGATCTGGATGCCTTGCGGGAGGGCGAAGATCGCGTTCCCGCCGCCCTGCATCAAACGACCTGGTGTTCGGAAATGGCCCTGGAATTCATTCGAGGCAATCAGGGTGCTCCTTGGATGCTTTGTGTCAACCCCTACGATCCCCACCCTCCCTTCATTCCTCCGAGAAGCTATGCCGAGCAGTTCTCCGCCGAGCAGATGCCGGGACCACACTTCCGTGAATCTGATTTGCATCAACAAATCCAATTTGCTGATGTTGATTTTCAAGGTTCACCTAGGTCGCCCACTGATATGAAGGCAAAGGAAGCGCAAGCGAACTATTATGCCATGATCGCATTGATCGACGATCAGTTGGCCCGGATTCTCGCCGAGCTGGAGGCCTCGGGGCAGCGGGAAAACACGATGGTGGTTTTCATGAGCGATCACGGGGAAGCCTTGGGCGATCACGGGCTGATGTACAAAGGTTGCCGCTTTTACGAGGGACTTGTCCGAGTTCCTTTGATCGTCTCGTGCCCGGGACGGGTTGCCACGAACAAACGTTGCGCCGGACTGGTTGAATTGATTGATTTGACCGCGACCCTGTTTGACTGGGCGCAGATTCCTCTGCCGGAATATGTTCAAGGCAGGTCGTTGACGCCCTATCTGGACCCCGGTGGAGCAGAGGACGGGACGGTCATCCGCGAATCGGTCCGGAGTGAGTATTTCGACGCGCTGGATGCTGCGTTCACGGGCGGAACGGGCAGCTTTGCCACCATGTACCGCAACGGACGCCACAAGCTGTCCCTTTACCACGGGACGGGTCTCGGGGAACTCTATGACCTCGAGTCGGATCCCTGGGAATTCGACAACCTGTGGGCCAATGCCGCCTTTAACGACTTGAAGTCAAATCTGATCGCGGCGAGCTTTGATCAGCATGTCCTCTTGACCACCGATGTGGGTTCCCGTCGGATTGCCCCCATGTAAGGTGATCTTTCCTAGCGGCGCCGGCGCTCCGGTCGAGGCTGTTTCTTGTGCTTTAGGAACCAGCGGTAGAGTTCCGGGTTGGCGTAAGAGGCGGTCCAGGAATCATGGTCTTTTTCCGGATAAATCGTTAATTTCGGAGCGCCGCCGGCCTTTTCCATGCCGGCCACCATCGCTTGTGATTCAGAAAGGGGCACGATGCGATCCTTCGCTCCGTGGAACACCCAGGTGGGAAGGTGGCTGATGCGACGGGCGGAGCGTGGATTGCCTCCTCCACAGATCGGCGCAATCGCCGCGAACTCGTATGGGTAGCGGGCGGCGGTGTCCCAGGTGCCGTAACCTCCCATGCTCAGTCCGGTGAGGTAAATGCGCTCTTGGTCCACCTGGTAGCTTGATTTGATGTGTTGCACGAGTGCCATGACATCCGGGGCGTTCCATCGCTGATTGGCGGGACATTGAGGGGAAACGACAATGAATTCGAAACCGGGTTTGGTCTGGACGATCTTGGGAGGGCCGTGTTTTTTGACCCGCTCGATATTTGAACCTCGTTCCCCGGCACCGTGGAGAAACACGATCAGCGGCCAGGATTGGGACCGCTCGTATTGCTGGGGAAGGAACAGGAGGTATTCGAGGCTCCTCTTGATGTCAACGCGTTCAACCCTCTGTTCGGCGCTGATCAGGGAAGACGATCCGGTGAACAGAATGGTGGCGATGAGAAGTCGTTTGAGATTTGTCATACCGAATCGATGGTTGCGGGGGGGAAGCGTAGCGAGAAGACAACTGAGGGAGCAAGCGATTCCTTGGAAGGCGACATCGGTCTGCACCGGTGTGAGCCTGGGCTTCAATGAGATGGTCAATTCGGTTTCCGAGGGGTTAGCCTGAGGAGGATGAAGCGTTGAGTGACGATACGATGGGGACTGGGATTGAGTCTATTGATGGTGCCGATGGCCGTCTCCAGTCAATCCACCGTAGCGGTTGATGTGCCTGCCATCACCCCCGATCCTGAGTTGATGGAGGCGAAGGAACAGATTCTCAAACAGATTCCGAAGCTCGCGCTCGAGGGGGAGAGGCCACCGAATATTGTCCTGCTTTTCGCCGATGATTTGGGATATGCCGATATCGGTCCCTACGGCTCGGAAACGATTCCAACGCCCCATCTCGACCGGTTGGCTGGCGAGGGAGTTCGGTTCTCGGCCGCCTACGTCACGGCGGGGACCTGCAGTCCCTCCCGGTCAGGCCTGCTCAGCGGTCGGTATCAGCAACGCTTTGGGTTTGAGTTCAATACCTCTGGCGCGGCGATTACCCACCGTTTGAGTCGTGGGCTAAGGCCCGATGTGATCACCATGGCCGATGT
>DEAY01000434.1 GCA_002348345.1 Verrucomicrobia bacterium UBA2970 | reverse complement strand
GTCTCGATTTCCAGCAGGCTGATCCCTCTCACCTGAGGGAGTGGTTCCTGGCGGGGCGGTGATGGAAAGCTGCCGCAGGTTAATGGGCGGCCTATTTCCCAAGACAGAATTCACTGAAAATCCTGTCCAGAAGGTCGTCGGTTGTGGTTTTGCCGACGACCTCGCCGATCGCATTGACGGCGATTCGAAGGTCGAGCGCGACGAACTCGAGCGTTTGTCCGGTTTCCAGGGCTTCGATCGTTCGCGCCGTGGCCTCCCCGGCGCGGAGAAGCGAGTCCTGATGCCTCGCATTGATCATCACCTCAAGCATGTCGGCATCGATTGTTCCACTCCAGACCGTGGCCTTGATTCGGTCCTTCAGAGGATCGAGACCCTCTCCGGTCTGGCAGCTGATTCCGACCGCGGTGTCTGCCAATCGATCGGGAATGGGAGCGGCCTGTGCGAGGTCGGTCTTGTTAAAGATCACCAGGGTAGTCTTGCTCTCAAATTGTTGAAGAATGGATTCCTCGAAGGGGCTGATCCCTTGTGAGGCATCAATCACGTGGAGGACAAGATCGGCCTGTTCCAGGCTTTTCTGGCTGCGTCGGATCCCTTCCTTCTCGATTTGATCATGGGCCTGACGGAGGCCGGCCGTGTCCATGAAATGAATGGGAATCCCCCGGATATTCGCGGTCGCTTCGATAGTGTCCCGGGTCGTGCCGGCGGTAGCCGAGACGATGGCCCGGTCCTTGCCGAGCAGGCAGTTGAGCAGGGACGATTTACCCGCGTTGGGTCGCCCGATGATTGCGGTTCGAACCCCGTGGCGGAGGACCTGCCCCTCGGGCGCTGTGGCCAGGAGTGTCCTGATGAATTCGAGGCCTGATTTCAGTTTCTTGAGCAGGCTGGCCTTGGTATCGGGAGCAATGTCTTCCTCAGGAAAATCAATGTGGGCCTCCACATGGGCCAACACGTTCATCATCTCGCCTCGAAGATGCTCGATTTGTTGTGCCAGTTTTCCGGCCAGTTGTTCATTGGCGGCTCGCAGGGCGAGCTCGGTCTTGGAGTGGATCACGTCGGCAACGGCCTCGGCTTGGGTCAAATCAAGGCGACCGTTTAGAAAGGCCCGCTTGGTGAACTCGCCGGGATGGGCGAGTCGGGCACCCTGAGAAAGAACGGACTGTAGGACGAGGCGGGTGGGGACCATCCCCCCATGACAGGAGATTTCAACGACGTCTTCTTTGGTAAAGGTTCGCGGGGCTCGAAAGACCGAGACCAGAACCTCATCAATGACGCCCTGGGGCCCCGTGATGTGGCCGTAGTGAACGGTATGACTGTCCGCTCTCGACGGGGAGCGGCTCTGTTTTCCGGCCGGCTGAAAGCATCGGTCAACGATTTGAGGTGCCTCGGCGCCTGAGACGCGGATGACCGAAAGGCCCGCCTCGCCAGTCGCCGTCGCGATGGCTGCAATGGTGTCTTCCATCGGAGGTCACTCGCCCGATTCTACCGGTGTCGGGCGGTTCCGGATACAGGCCCCCACCTCGTTTTCGTCGTCCCGTCCCTCGAGGAAGAGACGGGCTTTTTGGTAGCTCTTGCGTTGGAGGTAATGGAGCAGGCCGGGGTCGGTGTCTCTCGGGAGTTGTCCCGCCATCGTCTCGATCTCTTGGAAGATACCCATGAGATCGGGCTTAGGGTCCGCCGTCGCGATCGTGGCGACGGTGGTTTCCAGTTCGATCAGTTTTTCGAGGAGATTCTGGTGGAGAGAATCCATGGCCCGAGTGTTGCATTCTACGATCGAAAGACAAGCCTACAGGGGGGAGAGAAAAATGGCTTTGAATCCTCGGGCGGGTCGGAAGAATGCATCGCCATGGTCAAACGCATGCGGCAGAGGGACGAGGGACCGATTCTGGGCATCGAGTGTGGGGGCACACGGACGAGGGCGGTGCTGTGGGATGAGGGAGCGTCGTGCCTGGAGCGAAAGGAATTCGGACCCGGAAATTACCAACTCTTGGAGCCCGCCGAGTTGACTGAATTATTCGCGACGATCGGCGGCGCGTTTCCCACTCCGAAGGCGGTGGGTGTGGGAATGGCAGGCATCCGGACGGCGAACGATCGGGGCCGAGTCAGGGAGGCAATGGCCCGAGTCTGGCCTGGGGTCCGCCAGTATGTCACCGATGACCTCGAGACGATCTTGGCGGGAGTCGAGTTGCCATCGGAGGCGCCTTGGAGTCGGGTGGTGGTCATTTCGGGGACAGGGTCGTGTTGCTTCGGCAGAGGAGCGGATGGCCAGGAAGTCAAAGTCGGAGGATGGGGGCAGCGCCTGGGGGACCAAGCGGGTGCCTATGGGATTTCGGTGGCGGCCCTTCGCTGGACGACCCAGGAATTGGATTATCGGGGAAAGGTGGCGGTCCTCCTCCAGGATTTCGTCCGGGAACTGCGACTTCGAACGGTGGATCGAATCTCTGACTGGGCGGCGAGGGCAAGCAAGGGGGAGATGGCGCGACTGGCGCCGCTCGTGTTCACCCGGGCTCGACAGGGCGATCCAATCGCGAAACGGGTGATTCACGAGGCGGCCGATGGGCTGGTGAATGACGCGCTCGCTTGCGTCCGGCGACTCGGCCGGCGCGCGCCCGTCCAGATCATCCTGACGGGAGGATGTTTTCAAAACCAACCGGCTTACCTTCGTCGAGTCCGGGGTGGTCTGCGGCGGAGACTGAGGGATGGTGAGATTGTTTTGGCTCAAGGCATTGGTCCCGAGGGCGCCGCTCGCTTGGCGGCATTGCGTGGTCGAGTCGTGGCGAAACCTGTCAAAAGGAAAACTCGCTCCCTCGATGTCAATGGGGGATTGCCTCAGTCGACGGCCTTGTCGCCGACAGAGCGCCGACACCCGGGCTCCCATGACCTTGACCGGCTCTCGGTTGGCGAGGGAATCGCAATGATGTTGAGGGAGGATCGGGGGCTTCCGTCCGCCATCGGGGCCGAAGCCGAGAAGATCGAGCGGGTCATCCGGTGGACCGTGCGGGCCTTCCGGGGAGGTGGTCGCCTGATCTATTTCGGTGCCGGAACCAGCGGTCGCCTTGGGGTCCTGGATGCCAGCGAATGTCCGCCAACCTTTCGAACGGAGCCGGAGAGGGTCCAAGGTTGCATCGCGGGAGGACTTCCGGCCCTGTGGCGTTCGATCGAGGGAGCGGAGGATCGGTTCGAAGGGGGTCGCGATGACGTGGAGAGGCACTCGGTTGGCGCGAACGACGTGGTCGTGGGGATCGCTGCGAGCGGAAGGACGCCTTATGTCTGGGGGGCCTTGGGTGCGGCAAAGGCGGTCGGAGCCAAGACGGTGCTGCTTTGTTTCAATCCCCATCTCAAGTTCCCCAGGGGAATGAAGCCAGGGACGGTGATTTGTCCCGAGATTGGGCCGGAGATTTTGACCGGCTCGACCCGTCTCAAGGCTGGAACGGCGACGAAGATGATCTTGAACATGATCACCACCCTGTCGATGGTGCAGTGTGGCAAGGTCATTCAGAATCTCATGATCGATTTGAATCCGAGCAATCTGAAGTTGCGGGAGCGGGCGGTCAGAATCCTGCAGCAACTGACGCGATGTTCGGAAGGGACGGCGGCGCAGGCGTTGCAGGCCGAGTCTTGGGTGGTCAAAAAAGCCTTCCGGCGACTGCAAGGAAGCCCTCAGGGCCGAGATCAGCGAAATTGAGTTTCCGCTGGGCGAAGATCTGAGCGATGAAATGGGACAGACCCGCCAGCAACACGAGGACGAGAGAACAGATCAGGTAGAGACCAAATCCAACGCTCGTGTCGGGTTGCAGCACCAGGGCGATCCCGTGGTAGAGGACGAAGACGGTGCCCACCGAGCCAATCGCGAAACAGACCCAGGTGGGAATGGCGGGGTGACCGTCGATCACTCGAATCAACAGCAGGGGCGTGATCCCATAGGCGGCGAGGGTAAAGGCTTGGCGAAACGTGGTGGGCGAATGAAATCCTTCACAGACCCACAGTATGAGCTTCGTTCCGGCGATGAGAATGATGAGGCTCAGCCCCGCCTGGACGGCCTGAAACTGAATGGCTTGCTGCTGGGTGATCTTGATCAGCCGACCGTAATCGTTGAATCGGGCACCGAGACTGTACATCCCACCCCCTTCGATGGCGATCGTAAGGGCCAGCAAGGGAAGGAAGGAGACGAAGAAAATGACCAAGCAATTCCACTGGCTTTTGGCGATGCGTTCCCAGGTCGGCAGGGGAACGAGGAGTAACATCAGGGCTCGAATCATTCGGGCGGAGTCTATCGGTCAGCTCTTTCGAGACAATGGTTTTCGTGTAATTTCCTCAGATGCCCCGGGCGGAGTGCCGCATCAAAGCAATTGATGCCAGGCGCCTGGGCTGTTCGGGTGAAGGCGCATCTGATGGACGGGTGCCAGGGAGAGGGATCGGCGGCTTTCCCGGAGACTTGATTGCGGCTTGCCATTTGAGGGGCGCTCGGGCCAAGGTGACCCAGATGGTTTTGCGATGAAAAAGAATCGGGAAAACAGTTTGACTTCAACTGTATGGGTGTTACCATACAGCAGATGACCGATGGAACGACAGAAGGCATTACACTTTCAGATCGACCCACGATCCGGTCTGCCCGTCTACCGGCAGTTGATGGATCAGATCAAATACTATGTCGCCTCGGGGGGGCTCAAGCCGGGCGATCAACTTCCTTCGATTCGGGATATGGCAACCCGGGCTTCGGTCAACCCGACGACGGTTGTGAAGGGTTACACGGAACTGCAGCACGAAGGCTTGGTCGAGATGAAGCATGGAAAAGGGGCCTTCATTGCGGCTTCATCCTCGAGTCGGTCCGACGAAGAACGCCGCAAACTGATCGGGCAGTTGGCCAAACAGTTGGTGATCGAGGCGAAGCAATTGGGCGCCAGTCAGACCCTCGTCGAAGAAGTGGTGCGAGAGGAATGGAATCGAATGCCTCTGGCCTAGGTCGGTACGGTTTTTGCGTAAGGAGGGCACGATGAGCTCAATGGCGATTGAAGCGGTGAATTTGACGAAGACTTTTTCGGGAGGGAGAGTCGCTGTCAGCGGCCTGGACTTGGGGATCCCCAAGGGGACGGTCTATGGGCTAATGGGCCGAAACGGGTCGGGGAAGTCTACGGCACTGAGGTTATTACTTGGTTTGCTGAAAGCTGACAGCGGTTCGGCCCGCGTCTTGGGACATGATCTATGGACCGCGCCACGTTCGTTGCGTTCCCGTGTCAGTTATGTGGCTCAAAATCCTCAATTACCGGGATGGATGACGCTCCGGGATTTGAGTCGTTACGTCGGCCATCTCTATGAGAGGTGGGATCAGAAACTTTTCGAGACGGCGGCCGATCGTTGGGACCTTCCGTTGACTCAGCCCGTTGGACGTATGTCAACGGGCGAGCAGCGGAAGACGGCCGTCGTTCTCGCTTTGGCGCCTCAGCCCGAGGCGTTGCTGCTGGACGAGCCCACCGCCGGGCTCGACTCCATTGCCCGAAGGGAGTTTGTCCAGCTATTGGTCGAAGCGTTGGCGGAACGCCCCGAAACCACTGTGGTGCTCAGCACCCATGAGCTGGGAGATTTGGGGCGTTTGGCCAGCATCGTGGGCTTGATGGACCGCGGGCGCCTGGTCCTTTCGCAGGAAGTGGAAGAGTTGCAGCAGACGATGCGGCGGGTGCAGATCATCTTTCCCGAGGAGCCGGATATGAAGTGGCTCCGTTTGCCCGGTTTGGTTCGGCAGGAGCGAATGGGATCGGTGGTGACGGCCATCTGTCGTTTGGCCAGCGATCAGCAGCTTGATTTTTTGAGGGAGCAGGCGGGGGTTCGATTGGAGGTTTTTCCGATGGGAATCGAGGACATTTTTATCGAGGTGTTTGAGTCGGTCGAGTCAACGCTCCTCCGTGAGTCGAGAAACTAGTGTTGGGGAGACTGAGGGAAAGCGGTTGGTGATGAAGATGACGGGGTTGAAGATGAAGATCTGGGGTTTAGTGGTGAAATGGTTTGGGGTGATGGCGCTGGCCTTCTGGGCCAGCGGCCATCAGGGGTTTGCGGCCGAAGCCGATGCGTTGGAGCAGCCGCGCATTCTCTCGGTCAGGATCGATGATGACGATTTTTTGGTGGAGGTAAACGTGCCTGAGGGGTTCAAGAGGATCACGTTGGAGTCGCGCACGCGGTTGGGGCAAGGGAGTTGGGTGCCCCGGGGGGTAAAGCGATTCGACGGATCGGGGAGCACGTTTACCTTCCGCCTCAAGCTTGAAGAGACCCTTGAGATTCTCCGAGTGGTGGGTACGGTTGAGGATTTACTGCCAGAGAGTTTTTATGGAGGTAAGAAGACGTTTGCGGGGCCTTCCTCCGGCCCCGCCAAGGCTTTGCCGGGGGCACCCGTCGCGATCGCAGCGCCCGGTCTCGAGGCGCCGGCCGTTCGCGAGCCGGAGGCGGATGAAGCTTCAGGAGCTCCCCGCGATATTGTGGAATCAGACATATGGCAGGTCAGGGGGAATCGGATGTATTTCTTCAATCAATATCGTGGCCTTCAGGTGATTGATATTAGTCGGGCGGAGCAACCGAAAATTCTGGGAACGTTGGAGCTCCCTGCGTCAGGGGAGCAGATGTATGTCCTGGGAGAAAACCACGTGGCCCTCCTGGCTCGAGACACCTGCAATTATTTCGGGGGAGGCGCCGAGAGTCGGGTGGTGATCGCCGAAGTGGGCAGTGGCGTGCCCGCGATGGTGGCGAGTCTCCCCGTGAAGGGTTCGATTAGTGAGAGTCGGCTGGTGGGGTCGGCCCTCTACTTGGCCTCCCAGTCGTTTCGTCCCTCCGTCCGGGTCGATGAACGAACCGGGCAAGAGGAGCAACGATGGGAGTGGGGCACCCATGTTTCTTCATTTGATCTCAGCCAACCGGACGCCCCGGAGGCCCGGGAAGAGCATTGGATTCCAGGTTCGGGCCACGTGATCCACGCAACCTCGGACTACCTCTTTGTGTCGACCCAAGGAACGGGAAGTCGTTGGTGGCAATCTCGAATCGAAGTGATCGATATTTCATCTCCCGACGGGAGCTTGGTGCCGCTCTCGCAGATTCGGCCCGCCGGCCGCGTCATCGATAAGTTCAAGATGCATGTCTCGGGAGAGGTGTTCACGGTGATCTCGGAGGTGAGAACCCGGTCCCTGGTGACCCGGTTGGAAACTTTTGATCTGTCCAACCCCCGTCGTCCGGTGAAGTTGGGTGCGGTTGAAGTGGGGCGGAATGAGAGTTTGCATGCCACGCGCTTCGATGGGAACAAAGCCTACATCGTGACGTTTTTCCGAATTGACCCGCTCTGGGTGGTTGATCTCACCGATCCTGCGAACCCGACCATTTCCGGTGAGCTCGAAGTGCCCGGTTGGTCCACCTATATTCAACCCTTGGGCGACCGACTCTTGTCCATCGGGATTGACGATCAGGAGGGTTGGCGGGTCGCGGTCTCGCTCTTTGATGTTCGTGATCCGGCCAAGCCGGGTCTGCTCAGCCGGGTGCCGCTGGGATCCAACAACTCCTGGAGTGAAGCAAATCGGGATGAGAAAGCGTTGGGCTTTGTGCCCGAGGCCGGCCTGGTGATGGTGCCCTTCAGTGCTTATGAGAAGAACGTCAATCGAACCGGGGTGCAATTGGTCGAGTTGGTCGGAGACGAGCTGGTGTTACGAGGCGTGATCGATCACGAGGTGACGCCGCGTCGGGCGACGGTTCATCAAGAGCGAATCCTGTCGCTTTCGGGGAAATCCCTATTGACGGTGGATGCGTCGGACTACGATGAACCGAAGGTTTTGAGCGACTTTCCTCTCTCCTGGGCCGTGGATCGGGTTTTTGTGGAGGGTGACTTCTTGATCGAGGTCACCCAGGGGAATGCTTGGACGGATGAATCACCGGCGATCCGGATCGCATCCCAAGCCGATCCTTATGAGGTGCTTTCCAAGACGCGATTACCCCAACCGAACGTGGTCGGCGCGGTGACCCGGGAGGATCGTCTTTATGTCGTCCAGGCCGATCAGAATCATGAGTTCCCAATGATGGCGGAAACGGCTGAGGTGGACGGGGAGAATCCGACGGATCAGGTGGGGGTCCTTCCCATGAATTTTCGAGTGGCCGTTTATGGCCTGGGTTCGCTGCCTGAACTGCCGCTTCTTGGCGAGAAGCGGCTCCACGTTGAGGGGGCATCGGGGGCATCGAATCCCCAGCTTTTGTTTCCTCACGAGGATGTTCTCACCGTGTCGTTTGGCCGGAATCATTTCTTCTATGGGGGGCCGGTTGGGATTGTGGCCGACATTGCCATCGGGCGGCCTTGGTTTGGCGGAGCATCGGGGCGTCGTTTTGTGAGCTTTCGGGTGGGAACTCCAGCGGACATTGAGTTCCTCTCGAACTATCTCATGGAGACCGGGGATGCCTGGAGTCAGAGTGAGGTGTTTGCGGCGGGAACCCTCTTCTATATGACGCACCAGTCCTCCCGCCTGATCGGCGAGGAGGAGCCGCCGGAAATCGTCGTGGATCCGCGACCCGGCGGGAAGCCCGCGGTCGATGGCGAGAACGATGTTGCCGTCCTGCCGATCGGGGCTCCGGAGCCTTTTCCGGGGGGGCGTTGGGTGCAGCAGTATTTCCTTGATGTGATCGATTTTGCCGATCCGGTGAATCCCACCCAGCGGGAGCCGGTGAACAGTCCCGGGGCCTTGATTGGGTTGGGTCGGAATGGAGCCTTGGTTTACACAAAGGCCCCTCATTGGGACGATGACACATTGCTGTCCGATGGGATGGAATGGTTGGATGTCAGCGCCTATGACGGCGTATCACTGAGTCTGATCGATTCCCTTTCGCTCTCCTTTACTTGGCCTCATCCGACCTTGGTGGACTCCGATGTGGTTTATCTGGGCTTGCCGGCCACCCGGGGTCGATTACGTCAGGGGGAACGGCGGCGATCGAACAACACGCTGACGACTTATCGATTGGCCGACACGGGGAACTTCGAGTCGCTTTCGGAGATCGCCTTGCCCTTTCCCGTTTCAGAGTTGCGGGCCGAGAACGATCTCCTGTTGGCGAAGGTCGGCCAAGAGTTGTGGTTCTATGGTCTCGAGACGTCCGGAGCGTTGGCACCCTTGGGCACGGGGTCCCAGTCGAACTGTTTTGGCTTCAATTTGCAAGCCGCCGATGGCTCCGTGGAATCGGGAATTTGGGTGCCTGGAGGCGACTACGGGGTCTCGCATATTCCTCTCGGCGAGGATCTGGATCGGGTGGTCGCGGTTCATGCGGGGACATTCTTCGGGCTCTGTTTCGGATACTGCCAGACTCGGCTGGAGGTGCAGCCCGGGTTGCTCTCATTTTCCGCCTTTTCGAGGGATGAGGAGGTCGGTGACTTCTTCCGGTCGGAGTCGTTGGATGGCGGTGAATGGCGTGACTTGCTCGAGCGCATTGATCTCGAATTCCTGGGAGGGCTCCCCCCTGTCATCGGATGTCCCGATTGTGCTGATGGCGGGGGCGAATGGTTACAGGTCTTCACGCCGATGGGCGAGGCCAAGGTCACCTTTCCGCTGGGGACGGCGGTCAAGGGGATCACGCCGCTGCTAGAGCGGATCCGGGAATTCCGGGGCCGCTTCAAGGTGCCTGAAGTCAAACGACCCAGGCCAGAGGAGGAACCCATTGAAGACGAACCCTCGGTGGAATTGCCTCCGATTCCCGTGCCGCTCCCGCTCCCCCTTCCGGCGGAGCCGGCGCTCTTGCCCGAGCGGGAGGAGTAGGCTTTGAGAAGAATGGCGACGAGACGGATCAGGAATTGCCCGGCAACCGCGGGGTTCACGTTGGTGGAAATGCTCACCGTCATTGCCATCATCGGGATCCTCGCGACCTTGTTGCTGAGCGTGTTGGCAACGGCTAAAAAGAAGGGTCGGATCGCCGTTTGTTCCTCGAATCTCCGCCAATCCCTGATGGCTTACGAGATGTATCGTCAAGACTTCCCGAGGCGCCCCAACGACCTGGGCGATTTGGTGAAATCGCGGCACTTAGGAGACGCTCAAGTCTTGCTCTGCCCCGAGGATCGCACCAGGAACTGGGGACAATTAGTCAGACCCTTTGGAGTGGAAGGACTGGAAACCTTACCCTATTCCTATCTTCATCCCATGCCGTGGAGTGACCGGGACTGGGGGTTATTGGAACGGGAGGGAGGTTCGGCCGGTTTATTGGTGTGCCAGCTTCATGGTGTGCGGCGACAACGGTCTTCAAGGCCGACCATGGAAGACTACGAAGGGTTGCTGTTGAGGGGCCAGGTCGACGGGGCGGTGGTGAAGCGTCAAATGTATTGGGAGGACCCAACCGGGTTCGGGAGGGAATCGATGGGAGCGCAGTTTGCCACCGCTCGTATGGGGGCAGGGCGACTCCCCTGGCGATTCTTCGTTGATTTGCCTCCAGGACAGAACCGACCCGAAGAGTGAACGATTTGGAACGGGTGAATGTGATGGATTCGACCAACCCTAGTGACGAAGCGCTTGATCGGTCTGAGGCGGTTTCAGCCCCGCCCGTGACCATGGCGCGATTGGGTCGTCGGGCGGGCTTGAAGGGATTGCTTTGGTCCGAATGGTTTGCTCACAGCAAATTGTTGCTGGTCTTCCTCTTTCTGTGGCTTCTCGGTGCATGGATGATCCCTTTCGTCGCGCATCCGGGTTGGATTCTGGCGATCGGACTCGGGTATGCGTTATTGGCCGGACCCGCCTATGGCGGGACGGACGCCATCGAGGGTTGCGAGGAATTTACCCTGTCGTTGCCAACCACCCGGTCGGAGCGTTACCTCGCGAGGATGACCCTCGGTCTCGGGAGCCTCATGATGTTTGTCTTGCTCGATATCATTGTGCTCGGTCTGGATTGGACGGCCACCGTGCATCGGGTCTTTATTAATGCCGGCCTGGTGCGTTCGACTCCGGAACTGAAACCGGGCTTGCTCTATGGGTTGGCGATTGGACTTCCGTTCTTTATTTTTTCACTTTCCTACTCATTGTCGTCGGTGGCCCGGGTTCGGTTTTTAATTCTTACGTCCTGGTTTTGGAGTGCGGTGGTTGCCTTGGGGGTGGTCTACGGGGGTTTGAAATATGAGGAGGCCATGTGGCAGGAGCCCAATGGTTACTTCTGCACCTCGCTGTTTTTCCTGGGGGGACTCGCCGCCCTCTGGACGGGGTTCCGGCTTTATTCCAGGAAAGAGGTCGGGCACTATGGGGCACCGATGACCTTGCCTCCGTGGTGGTGGGTCTGGTTCATTTCACTGCTGATTGGCGTGGCTCTTGCCGCGATGCTGCTCGGTTCAATCCTGCAGCGATTGCCCGTTTTGCTGAATCGTTGAGGATCAGCACCTGGCCATGTCGGTCCCTTTTTGAGAGATGGGGGATGGACCGGGCTCGTTCTATTCTGCCCCGGGCCCCGGACTTGGCGTGGTGGCAATGGGGTCTTGTTCTCCAATATGGTGATTCAGGCAATAGCGGGCATTAATGACATACTTCTCAGCCCAAATTCGGAGGTCGGCTCGCTCCGCTTCAGATAAGGGTCTTTTCACTTTGGCGGGACTTCCAAGGACCAGGGAGCCGGGCGGGATTTTGGTGCCGCCTGTGACCAAGGCGTTGGCCCCGATCACCGATTGGGCGCCGATCTCGGCCCCATCAAGGACGGTGGCTCCCATGCCAATCAAGCATTCGTCTTCAATCCTGCAGGCATGAATGATGGCGGTGTGCCCCACGGTCACCCAATCCCCAAGGTGGCACGGATAGTCATCGGCGACATGGACGACCGCATTATCTTGCACGTTGCTGCAGGCCCCAATGGTGATTTGGTTAATGTCGCCCCGAGCAACGGCGTTGTACCAAATGCTGGAGTCCTCCCCCATATGGACGTCGCCGATCACCACAGCCCCTCGGGCAATGTAGGCGCTCGAGGCGAGGGTCGGCTGTCGACGGAGATGCCGTTCTAGCAGGGCTTCAATATCAACCATGACCTGAAGAATGAATGGGAATCCCGGGTTGGAGCAAACAAAAACCCGGTCCGAGGATGGGTCATTCCGTGGCCGGGATCTAACGTTTAATCCCTCACTGCGGTTGCGCCATGGCGGATGCGTTCCTATCCCTGAGAGCCGGATCAAGGACCGGGGCCATGATCGTTATGGGGGGATGGGCGGATCGTCCTTGCGCGGTTGACTCGCTCCGTTGATTCCCGCTCAAGGATTCGTTAGGCTCCGGAAATTCGATGACCGAAGACGAAGCATCCTTGAAAGCCGGGGCCCGGCGTAAGCGGCGGATTCCACGGTCTTTTCGGGATCTGACCCCCACGCGAGCCTTTAACCCAAGGACGTTTTTCTATGAGATGGTCTGGAAAGCGTTGGTGACGAGGCGGCGGGGCGAATACCGCAAGCCCAAGTATCCCGATTTGGAAGAAGGGCGCCTGGCTTTAACCTGGATTGGGCATGCCTCCTTCTTGGTGCAGTTTACCGACCTGAATGTGCTGATCGATCCCAACTTCGCCAATTGGTTGTTCTGGCAGAAGCGAGTGAAGCGGGCGGGGATGCGGATCAGCGATTTGCCTCAGATCGATTTGGTCTTGCTGACGCATGCCCATTTTGACCACTTTCACAAACCCACACTGCGAAAACTGCCCTCGCCGCGGATTGCGGTCGTTCCTTGGGGTGTGGGTGATTTAGCGCGTGGCCTCGGCTTTTCCCGAATCGTTGAGCTGGAGTGGTGGGAGAGTTTCAGCCACGGGGATTGGAAGGTCACCTTTACCCCCGCCAAACACTGGGGCGCTCGGGTCATCCACGACGAATATCGCGGTTTTGGGGGATTTGTTTTGGAGCATCAGGGGCGTCGCGTTTATCACGCGGGTGATACGGCCTACTTTTCAGGCTTCCGGGAGATCGGTAAGCGTTGTCAACCCGAAATCGCCCTACTTCCCATTGGCGCCTATTACCCCGACGCCTTTCGGGCGGTCCATATGGGGCCGGATGAAGCGCATCAGAGTTTCCTGGATCTCAAGGCCAAGTGGATGGTGCCGATGCATTTTGGGGCCTTCAAGTTGTCGTTTGAAGACATGGATGAGCCTCCCCGATGGCTGCGCCAGATAGCCGAGGCCAACGGGTTAGGCGAGCAATTGCGGATCTTGGAGGAGGGGGTTCCGGTCGTTTTTTGACGGGGCTAGGTCTGTTGACATCGGGGATGGGGCCTGGCCGTGGCCCGGGGTGGGCTTCGGCGTCGCCCGAGTTCCGAAGGGGATGTCTGGAGGGCTGGCTTGGGACCGCCCCCTTTATGGGGTTGCCAGGGTTGGCTGAAGTCAACCCTTTGTTCGGATTGAGGATCGCGTCATGAGATCATGGGGATCGCTGACTCACCCCTCGAGAATCATGGTTTTAGCGTTGCTTCGTCCGAGTCGATTGAGTAGGACGAAGGGGTCCGTCGAAAATGAACACCGTCACCAGAGATAGTCTTTCGGTCACGCCCAAGAAGTTCGATCGGTTTGGTGATTCACACTATCTCAG
Source organism: Verrucomicrobia bacterium UBA2970 (assembly GCA_002348345.1). Classification (GTDB taxonomy): domain Bacteria; phylum Verrucomicrobiota; class Verrucomicrobiia; order Limisphaerales; family AAA164-E04; genus UBA2970. The sequence continues at coordinate 5,100 of DEAY01000434.1, read as the reverse complement.
GATCGATTCGGGTGAGGCGCTTCGTCAGGTTCTCGCGCTGCCCGAGGCACAGTGGTTTGCCTCCAATGCCCCGTTGGACGGATTTCGGGCCGATGGGCAATTCCTCCAGTATCTCAACGAAAATCGGGATGGTCGCCTGCGCCCTCAGGAGATCAAGTCTGCGATTCGGTGGCTGCTCGGCATTCTCGGTCCCCTAGGTGACGAAGCGGTTGGGAGTCGGGTGTTGCGATTCGCCTCGATCAAGAAGGATAGTGAGGGAGGCCGAAGCGTGTTGCGTGCGGCGGAAAAGGTGCTTGTTTTTCTCGGCAAGGAAGATCAGTCGCAGGTCGACCTCAACGATGTGACCCGGGTGCGGAAGATGGCGGAGAACGATGGATTAGGGCGAGCGGGCTGGGTGGATTGTCGGGTTGAGTGTTCGGAACCGTGCCGGCGGCTGATCCAAGAGGTTGTTGAAACCGTGGCCCGAACGAAGGGTTCTCTTTGTGAGGATGACCTAGATCAATTCTTGGGGCAGTGCCGATTGTTGGACGAGTGGGAATATGAGAGGGAAAGTGCGAGGGCCGAGGAGTGCTTGCCCTTCGGAGACGAGACGTCCGAACTCTTCTCCCTTTACCGGGGCTTGTACGATCGGATTGAGGCGTTTTATTCGTTGTGCCAGTTGGCGAGGATCAGTCCTCGGATCAAAGCGCTTGTGAACGCCGAATCTGGGGAGAGGGACAGGGAGAGCCGGTTGCCGAATCTAGGAGATCTCGAAGAGGTGAATGCGCTCGCGTCAACCGTTCCGATGGCTTCAATCAACTCCGATGGCGTCCTGAAGTTCAACGGTCCGCTGAACCCGGCTGACCGAGAGCGACTGCAACAATTCCGTCAGCGAATCGTGATTCCGGTTTGCGGCGACGGAACCCAGTCACTGAAGCGGGACCAGTGGGAGCGAATCAAGGTGCGATTTGCAGTGTATTCGGAATGGGTCCTGCGTCGGCCCGTCGTTCAGATTGACTCAGTGGACGCCGACGCGCGCCGGCGTTACGTTCGGACGTCGAGTTCTGCGGTGTCGGAATTGCAGCGCCTCTTTGCGGAATCGCGGGAAAACGTGATCCAGCTCGAGAATGTGAGGCTGCTGGAAAAAACAATCCTCTATCAGGCCCATCTGTTGGCGTTTGCGAACAATTTTGTGAGCTGCCCCGATCTCTACTCCCCCGCCGGGCGGGCTCTGTTTGAAATGGGAACGATGATCTTGGATGGGCGGGAATTTACCTTTTGTGTCCGCGTGCCGGATCGTGATCGTCACATTCGTCGGTGCCAGGGGGAGTACATGTTTATTATTTATGCCGCGATCAGCGATGTCGAAGGCAATGTGGAATACGAGATTGCTGCTCCGGTCACTTCCGGCTTTCGGGGGCACTTGCGAGAGGGGCAGTGGGGGGTCTTTCACGACAGTTCGGGAAAGGAACACAATGCCCAGATTACCCAACTGCTGGAGAGCCCAATCAGCCTTGGCGAGGGACTCATGGCTCCGTTCCGGCGACTAACCCGGGCTGCAATCCATCGATTGGATTTGATCTCATTGGAAGCCGAACAGGGGATGCGGCGGTGCTTGTCTGACGAGGTACCCGCTCGGGGCCAGCCTGCGGGCGATGATCGTGGTCGAAGATTCTCCCCTGGCTTTCTGGCCAGCGGCGGATTGGCGGCGGCGGCTTTGGGCACGGCAGGAGCCTACATGGCCCAGACGCTTGCCCAAACCGATCTCCCGCGGCTTTTTTGGAGTGCGGTTCTGATTGTCTCGCTCCTGATCCTGCCCTGGGTGTTGACGACGGCGTTAAGGTTGCGAAATCGTGATCTTCGATGTCTTCTCGAAGGAGCAAGCTGGGGAATCAATCTTCGGATGCGCTTAACCCCGACCTTGGCCCGGACGTTTACTCGGCAGCGTCGGATTTGATCGGATTTGATCAGATTTGAATTGCGAGCGACGATCCGATTCATCACCCCAGACTCATGGAAGGAAACGGTCGATGGACATTGAACTGATCAATACGGGTTCCGAACTGCTCCTGGGCCGGGTTCTCAACACCCACCAACAGTGGATTGGCCGGCGATTGGCGGATCGCGGCTATGAAATCCAGCGTCAGGTGGCCGTTCCGGATACCGGAGATGCCATTCGGGCGGCGGTTGCGGAAGCCTGTCAGCGCGCTGAGCTGGTCATTACCACGGGGGGGTTGGGCCCGACTTCCGACGACCGCACACGCGATTTGATCGCGGCGATGTTCGATCGGACTCTTCATGAAGATCCCAAGCTGGTCCGGCACATCGCTGGATTCTTTGAGCGGCGTGGTAGAGAGATGCCGGAATCGGTCAAGGTGCAGGCGCTGGTTCCCGAGGGGGCCGAGGTCATCAAGAACGAGTTTGGGACGGCACCGGGCCTGATCTTGCGGTATCCTCTGGAGGGTGCTGCGGAGCAACGGGGAACGTTGGTGATGCTTCCCGGCCCGCCCCGCGAGCTCCGCCCGATGTTTGATCATCAAGTGATGCCGTGGCTTGAATCCGAGGTGTTGGCGACGGCGGGATTCTCTTGCAGGACGCTCAGGTCGGTCGGGTTGGGGGAATCCCGGGTTGAGGAGCAACTGACGCCATCGCTCGAACCCTGGCTCCGTCAAGGCTTGGAAATCGGCTACTGTGCGCGATCGGGCGAGGTCGACATTCGTTTGGTCGCGCGGGGGACGCAGGCGGAAGATCTTGTGGCGCGGGCCGCCGAGGTGGTGCGACGCCTGCTGGAGCGCCATATCTACGGGGAGGACGACGTGAAGCTTGAGGAGGTGATCGTGGATGCCCTCTCCCGCAGCGGCAAAAGTCTGTCCGTAGCCGAATCCTGCACGGGCGGGTTCCTGGCGCATCGATTGACTAATGTGCCAGGTGCTTCCAAGGTGTTGAAAGGAGGGTTCGTGACCTATAGCAATGAAGAAAAAACCCGTGTGTTGGGAGTGAACAAGGATACACTGGCGACCCATGGCGCCGTCAGCGAGTCGACGGCGAAGGAAATGGCGGCGGGGGCATTAAGGGCTGCGGGGACGGATTTCGCCGTCTCCATCACGGGGGTTGCCGGGCCGGGAGGCGGTTCACCGGAAAAACCTGTTGGAACGGTTTTTATTGGAGTGGCGGACCGAGACGGGACCCAGGTGCTTCGCTGCTTCCATCCCGTCGAGCGGGAAACTTTCAAGTACATGACGACGCAGCAAGCTCTGGAACTTCTCAGACGGGTTCACCTGAAATCGGTTCATGGCTTCCGAGCGGCCTCATCGTAGGTGGCGACCCGGTTCTTGATCCTCCATGATGTCGACGGGGTGTGGGGAGCCGGGGCTGGGGCACAACCGAAAGGGAACTGCGGATTCAGTCTCTCCGGGCGGATTCTGGACTCAGCTTCAGACGAGGGCCACCTGCCCGCAGAGATGCACCGAAAGCCCCAACTCGGCCAGCATGGCGGCCTTGATGCGGCAGGCCCGGTGCGCTTGTTTCTCGCTGGGCGCGTAGACGACTTGGATGTGATTTGATTTGTGCCGGGCCATCATCTGGTCGCGGTTGATGCCTTTCAAGACGGCGTGCATGATGGGCCATTGGGGGGTGGTTTCCTGCCATCGGCGCTCGGTTTCACGGGGGGGAAGTTTGACGACCTCCGCGATTCCAAGATCACAGTGTAGTTGGCCGTCCATGACGAACACTCGGCTCCAGACGATGTGCCCCGGTTTTGAGATGCCCTTGAGCGTGCCTCCGCCCAGTCGGAAGTACATGGGGGGTTGCCGCTCGCTGGAAGCGCCTTTGAATCCCCCGGTGAAGTGGGCCGGAGGAGCGGCTCCGGAAATCAGGAAGACCCAGACGTAATCATCGATGCCCTGCCCCCGATAGGATTGTCCCCAGCGGAGGTCGTGCAAGGTGGTCTCTGGGGCGTGACCGAGGCGTCGCCAAAGTCGGTGGGTGACGAGCGCATCGAGACCGGCGCATTCATCGACTTCATTAAAGTGGGGGATGGGTTCCCCGTCGAAGAGGGGCTTTCCCGTCGCTGAATCAGAGACCGGAGGGCGAACTGAATTGTTGAGCAGTCCCTCGACCAGATCGCTGGCTGGCAAGAGATCCTTCAGGCCTTGCTGATACTGGATTCCAATCGTGGCGCATCCGAATTCCTGAGTCAGTCTCACCGCCGCGATGTACATCTGGCATTGCTGGAGAACCTGAGCTTCGGTCAGTTCGGTTTGTTCGTCGGACCCCAAGCGGAAGCGGACCCCCTTTTTCGTCAACCAGGCGTAGACGGCGCGGGCCTCGCTGAGATCGACATCCCGCGTGGCGGCATAGAGGGCGGATTGGCTCAATCGTTCCTTGAAAACCCCGGTGGGATTGAGCAGCTCGTCGGGAATGATGGCATTGTGCATGCCCATGCACCCCTCGTCGAAGACGCCCATGATGGGTTGAGAGGCTCGAAACTTATGGGCCTCCTCCCGGCCGATCTGTTCATCCTTCAGGGGGATCTTGAGCAAGGCCAGATCGCGAACGTGGCTTTGATCGTGAGTCGCGACGCCTTCGCTCAACCATTGGCGGAGTCCGGCCTTGAAATAGGCGTCATTGAAGGATTCGCTCCAAAGCGTGCTGTAGGGGACCCCCATCTTCGTCAAGGAGCCGTTGAGATTGAGCATCCCCACCAATCCAGGCCAGGTTCCGCTCCAGTTGGCGACCGTCAGGATGGGGCCTTGGTGGGCGTAGAGACCGGGCAAGAGGTGTTGACTGTATTGCCACACGGCCTCGGCAACGATCAGGGGCTGGCAAGGATCGATTGATTGGAAGACCTTGATGCCCATTTTTTGGGAATCGATAAAGCCGTGCTTCTTGCTGGAGTCAAAGCCGTGGGCCCGTTTCAGGGTTCCACCCTCCTTTTTCACCGCTGCGATCAGTGCAGTCTCCATCTTTTTTTGCTCGGGCCAACACTTCTGGTTCGCGGAGAGGCGAAGGTCGCCGTTGGCCACGAGGGCAATCGAAGTCCGCTTGGAGGAGGGCTTGCTCATAGTGAGAGGAGACTATCATGTTCGGGGGGACCGGTTCGAGTCCGGAGTTCTCGGTTGT
>DEAY01000389.1 GCA_002348345.1 Verrucomicrobia bacterium UBA2970 | reverse complement strand
GGTGAAGGCGAAAGCGGAGGCGGATGCCGTGCCGATGAAATCACGCCGTGTATAAACTGTCCGGCTAGTTCTGCGCATAAATCCTAGTGGTTTTTGGTTAATCTGAGTCTGGGTGGAGTATCCGCGGCGCTACGGTCGAGCTGCAAGCAAAATGTCCCGTGAATTGGTGTCGGCCTGGGGTGGTGAAGCAGGCGATTCGAGAGGCCGAGTGGGTGCCTGTTTTTTTTGTGGGGGTCCTTCGCGAGAATTTCGACTTTGCTTCCGAAACCCGAGCGCTAAGCTCACAGCGGCGCCGATCGGCGGGCATTGGATTGAATAGACCATGGTAGAGGAAAAACTGCTCAAGTGGAGGGCCGCGTGAACGAGGGGACTTCCAATTTGCATTCATTGATGTCGAGACGGGCCTTTACGCTGATTGAGCTCCTGGTGGTTATCGCCATCATCGCGATTCTCGCGGGCATGCTGCTCCCGGCCTTAAGCAAGGCCAAGGGGCAGGCTCGTCGAGTGAGCTGTGTCTCCAATCTTCGTCAACTCGGCCTGGGGATGACGCTCTATCGGGATGATCATGAATCGAAGTTTCCCGATCGGCGGGACTTGAAGCTCATCTTGCCCGGTGGCTACAAACCATGGGCGAGTTGGCCACGTTCGGATCCCCGTTCGGGTTGGGCCGGGGTTGTGTTTTCAAATTACGTGGGAGCTCCTCAGGTTTGGTCTTGCCCGAGTGTGAAGCATTCGCCCATCGGGAAGGCTGTCCAGACGATCCAACCGATGGGCTTTGAAACCAATGCGCCGCTGGCCAATTACTGGATGTGGCGTTTCGACCAAGCCGGCGAAGAAATCCCGTTGGACAATTTTTGGGGGAAAACTGAAGACCAGCTCGTTCAGGCCCTGCGTCAAGCCAACAATCGTTTTATCGGGATTCCAAACGGGGTGGCCGATGTCGAACTGGTCGTCGACGCTTATTTTCCAAACACCATCGACTCACTGGACGACAGCATTCGAGGTCGGGCGGTTCATCCTGGAGGACGGAATCGGCTGATGCTCGACGGACACGTCCAGTTCCTGAAAGACCGTCGGACCAGGTAGCTCGGGGTTGAGACGAGAGCAAGCTCAAATGGGGAATCGGGTCTTGCAACGAATCCAGTCGGTCCGCAATTGATTGATTTTCTGAGATGAAATGATTCACTCGTCCCCGATGAAGGATTCACACGGTTTATTCGGTGGGGCATTGTATTGGGGGCTCTTCCTTGCGGTGCCGCTGGTGATGGCGGATGACGTCTCGTGGCATTCGCCCTTCAACGGAGTGGATTTCGAGGGGTGGACCCAACGGGGAGGACGGGCTCGTTATGAGGTAAGAGAGGGAACGATCGTCGGAACCACTGTGCCTCGAAGCCGGAACTCCTTCCTGTGCACGAACCGTCCCTACTCTGATTTTATTTTTGAAGTGGAGTTTCGGGTTGACCCGAATATGAACTCGGGGATTCAAATTCGAAGTGCTAGCCTCCCTGGCTACCACAACGGGATCGTTCATGGGTACCAGGTTGAAATCGATCCGTCCGATCGAGCATGGTCGGGCGGGATCTACGATGAATCGAGAAGGGGTTGGATCAATGACCTCAAGGACAACGAGCCGGCTCGGCGTGCGTTTCGCAGGGCCGATTGGAATCACTATCGAATTGAGGCCATCGGAGATCACATTCGAACCTTTGTCAACGGGGTGCCTGCAGCGGATCTTAGGGATTCGGTGAGTTTGAGCGGGTTTATTGCCCTTCAGGTGCACGGGACGAACCGGGAGGAACCGATGGAGATTGCCTGGCGCAATCTCCGCATTCAGGACCTTGGGTCGCACCATTGGGAATCCCTTTTTGACGGAGAGACGTTGGCGGGGTGGGAGCCGCAGCCTGGGGGGCGCTGGGAAGTGTTGGATGGGGTGATTCGAGGCATCAGCGAGAAGGCCGAACGCCGTCACGGGTTGCTGATGAGCCGCGACACGTTTGATGACTTCACCATCAGACTTCAATTCAAGGTGACCCAGGGGGACAGCGGGTTCTATTTTCGGGCGACCCCGGTCGATCAGGCGGTTGGGGTCCACGGGTTTCAGGTGGAGATTGATACCACCTACGAGACCGGAGGCCTCTATGAGACCGGGGGACGGGCCTGGGTGGTCCAACATCCAAGCGATCAGAAAACGCGTTGGTATCGCAAGGGCGAGTGGAATGAGTTGACCGTCTCGGCGCATGAACGGCGGACCGTGGTCCGGATGAACGGCCGGAAATCCGCCGAGCTGCGCGACGATCCGGGGCGGACGGAGGGTCGCCTGGCGCTTCAGCTTCACGGCGGTCAGGACATGTTCGTCGAGTTCCGTGAGATTCAGCAGCTCATGCGAAGCAAGGAGTGAGGAGGCCGCATGGATTTCCTCAACTGGCTGGTGAAGCGTTTGATTGATCCGGCCGCCTTGATTTGGCTCAGCCTTCTCATTCTGGCTGCCTTTCACTATTGCCGTAAGCATCGCTTGGAGGCCTCGGTTCATCTGGGCCTGGCCTTGCTCCTTTCACTCTTTGCGGGGACGTCCTTCGGTTCGGTTCTCATCTATGGTTTGGAGAAGCCGTATTACCGGGAAGGTGAAACGAAGGTGGAGGAAGGAAGTGTCGTTGTCGTCTTGGGGGGCTACCTGAATGCCGCTACCTGGGAACCTCATGGGTTTGACGCGGGTTCGGCGGTGGATCG